>JBJTSJ010000125.1:0-10836 GCA_046076605.1 Tabrizicola sp. | reverse complement strand
GTGCCCTGGCGCACGACGGTGATGATGATTTCCGACCCGATCGGGCCGCGCATCTTTTCCACTGCCTCGTCCAGCAAGAGGCCCGAGACCGCCTCGCCGTTGACATGGGTGATGAAGTCGCCCGCGAGGATGCCCGCCTTGGCGGCCGGGGTGCCGTCCATCGGCGCGATGACCTTGATGAAGCCCTCTTCCTGCGTCACCTCGATCCCGAGGCCGCCGAATTCGCCGCGCGTCTGGACCTGCATGTCCTCGAAGTCCTTGGCGGACAGATAGCTCGAATGCGGGTCAAGCGAGGTGAGCATGCCGTTGATCGCGGCGGTCACCAGTTCTTCGGTCGGGACTTCTTCGACATACTGGCTGCGGACGCGTTCAAAGATGTCGCCGAACAGGTCGAGCTGTTCGTACAGCGAGCTTTCGGGCACCACTTCCTGCGCGACCAGCGGGCCTGCGATCTGGGTGGTTGCAACGACCCCGGCCACGGTTCCGGCCAGCGCGGCCATCACATGCTTCTTCATGCTCGTCAGTCTCCTGTGCGGGCGAGGCTTGCGAACCACGGCATCGGGTCCACGGGCTGCGCGCCCTGTCTGAGTTCCATATAAAGCGTTTCCGTGTCACGCCCGCCAGAGCCATCTGGGCCAAGGGTCACGAATTCCGCCGTCGCGCCTGCCGATCCTCCCATCAGGCCAAGGGGGGCCTCTGCAGCCACGACTTCTCCCACTTCGCCATACAGGGTTTCCATCCCCGAAAGCACCAGAAGATAGCCGTCGCCGGGTTCCAGGATCATCACATTTCCGTAGTCCAGAAGCGGACCGCGAAAGCGGATCGTCGCCGGCCACGGCGCGGTGACCAGCGCACGCGCCTGGGTGGCCAGCGTGACGCCGGGGCGGCGGACGTCCGAGGCGTCGGCCTCGCCCGGGCGGCGCAGGACGGTGCCCAGGACCGGCAGCGGCAGGCGGCCCTTCTCTGAGGCAAAGCTGGTCCCGGCCTCGGCATCGGGCGACAGGCCCGCGGCAAAGGCATCCAGAGTGTCGGCGCTTTCCAGAAGGCCCTTCAACACCTCGGGGTCCTCGGTAAAGCGCTTGGGCAGGTCGGTGCGGTCGGATATCGCTTGCGACAGCGAGGTACGGGCAGATTGCGCCGTCGCAAGCCCGCGTTCCAAGACCTCGCCCGCCGAAAGCTGCAGGGCGCGCAGGTCGGCAAGTTCCTGCAGTTCCGCTTTCAGCGACAGCGCCTCGGCCTGCAGCGCGGGGGTGACATCGGCCAGGATCATCCCCGACCGCGCCGTGCCAAGCGCCCCGTCGGGGTGCAAGAGCAGAAGCGGGCCGGGGTTCGCCTCCATCGTCGCCAGCACACCCAGAAGGCGGCCGATCCCGTCGCGCTTGGCCTCAAACGCGCGGGTCAGGGTCGCCTCGCGCAGCGCCGCCTCACGCAGGGCGCCGCGTAGGGCGGCAAGGCCCGCCTCGTAGGCCCGGATCGTCCGCGACAGGGCGGCCACCCGGTCGCGCGCCTCGACCGCCTCTTCCAGCGCCACCACGGCCTCTTGCAGTTCGGTCGAGGCCTTGGCGGCCTGCTCGGCCACGGATTCGGCCCGCAGGGGCAGGGCCAGAAGGACCAGAAGGGCGGCGGCGCGGATCATCCGATAAGCGACTGTCCGGTCATCTCGGGTGGCTGGGGCAGGCCCATCAGTTGCAGGAGTGTGGGCGCCAGGTCGGCAAGGCGCCCGGTCCGTAGGGTGGCGCCATCCGGCCCACCCACCAGGATGACCGGGACTGGGTTCGTCGTATGCGCGGTGTGCGGCCCGCCGGTGACGGGGTCGACCATCACCTCGCAGTTGCCATGGTCCGCCGTCACGATCATCGCGCCCCCCTTGGCCTGCAGCGCGACCAGCGCGCGGGTCAGGCCACGGTCCACTGCCTCGCACGCCTTGATGGCGGCAGGCAGGCTGCCGGTGTGGCCCACCATGTCGGGGTTGGCGTAGTTGACCACGATCAGGTCATAGCCCTTTTCGATGGCGGTAACGAAGTGGTCGGACACCTGATCCGCGCTCATTTCCGGCTGCAGGTCGTAGGTCGCAACCTTGGGCGAGGGCGGCATGGCGCGGTCTTCGCCCGGATAGGGCTGCTCACGTCCACCGTTCAGAAAGAAGGTAACATGCGGGTATTTCTCGGTTTCGGCCAGGCGGAACTGGGTCTTGCCCTGGGCCGAGACCCATTCGCCCAGCGTGTTGACGATGTCCCGTTTGGGGAAAACGGCGGTCATGTATGCGTTGTGCCGGGTCGAATAGTCGACCATCCCCAGCAGCGCCGAGAACTTCGGGCGCGGGCCGGTGGCAAAGCCGGTGAAGTCGGGATCGCCGATGGCCGACAGGATCTCGCGCGCGCGGTCGGCGCGGAAGTTGATGAAGAAGAGGCCGTCGCCGTCCTTCATCCCACCATAGCCGTCGATCACCGTGGCGGGCAGGAATTCATCGGTCTTGCCTGCGGCATGGGCTTTGGCAATCGCCTCGGCCGCCGATCCGGCCTGCGCCTCGCCCTTGCCCTGGACCATGGCGCGGAAGGCGGTTTCGACCCGTTCCCAGCGGTTGTCGCGGTCCAGCGCGAAGTAACGGCCGGTGACGGTGACGATCCGCGCCGCCTGCGGCAAGGCGGCCTCAAGCGCTGCGACATGCGCAGGGGCCGAGGTCGGGGCGACATCGCGCCCGTCGGTGATGACATGGACCGCGACCGGCACGCCTGCAGCGGCGATCACCCGGGCGGCCTCGGCAATATGGCTCTGGTGCGAATGCACACCGCCGGGCGAGACCAGGCCCGCGACATGCGCCACTCCGCCCGCCGCCTTGACGCGTTCGATGAAGGCCACCAGCGCCGGTTCGGTGGCGAAGGTGCCGTTCTCGATCGCGAGGTCGATCTGGCCCAGGTCCATCGCCACGACGCGGCCTGCGCCGATGTTGGTGTGGCCGACCTCGGAATTGCCCATCTGTCCGCGCGGCAAGCCCACGTCGGGGCCGAAGGTCGTGAGCGTTGCATGCGGGCAGGTGGCCCAGAGATGGTTGAAGGTCGGGACCTGCGCCTGCGCCGGGGCCGAGGCCTTCGGGTCCGGGCCGATGCCCCAGCCGTCAAGGATACACAGGACGACGGGCTTCGGGGCGGGCATCGGTGGTCTCCTTCTGTCTGGCAAGGCTTTTACGCGTGCCCCGCTGGCAGAGCAACCGTCACGCCTGCGCCTGCCGCAGCGCCGCCTTTTCGCGCACCCTCTGCCGCCAGAGCGTGAAGATCCCCGCCGCCACGACAATCCCTGCGCCAAAGGCGACGTTGACCCGCAACGTCTCGCCAAAAAGGAACAGGCCGATGGCGCTGGCCCAAACCAGCTGCAAGTAGGCAAAGGGCTGGATCGCCGAGGCTTCGGCCACCGCATAGGCCTTGATCAGAAGCCAATGGCTGAGCGCGGCCGTACAGCAGAGGACCGCCATCCAGCCCCAGTCGGCGGGCGTCATCCAGACCCAGTGCATCAGGCCGAAGGGCGTCATCGCGATGCCACCCACGACGCCGGTGTAGAAGAAGCTGACGCTGGCGCTGTCCTTCCGCGCGACGTAGCGGGTCAGAAGCCCATAGACCGCGAACATAGTGGCCGCCAGCAAGGGTACCAGCGCCCAGGGACTGAAGACGCCATAGCCCGGCTGCAGGATGATGAGCACGCCCGCGAAGCCGACCAGGATCGCCGTCCACCGCCGCCAGCCGACTTTCTCTCCAAGGATCGGACCAGAAAGGGCCGCGACCAGCAAAGGATAGCAGGTGAAAACCGCATGCGCTTCGATCAGGCCAAGCTTGACGAAGGCCAAAAGCATGACGGCGATTTCCGCAACCAGGATCACGTTGCGAATGATCTGCACCCAGGGAAAGGCCGATCGGGTCGCTGCCCGGATGCCGCCCTCTGCCCGCGCGGCCATGGCAATCGCGAACAACCCGAAGAACCAGAAGCGCACCATCACGACCATGGTGACCGGATAGTTCGACCCAAGGTGCCGCGAGATTCCGTCCTGCACCGCAAAGACCACAGTCGTCGCGATCATCAGCCAGATGCCAAGCTTGGTGTTCTGTGTCGCCTTGTGCGCCACAACAGCGTCCTTGGGGACGGGATCGGTCGGTGTGGGGGCGGAGGACGAGGCAGTCATGACGCGGGCTGGCTATCACCCCCGCCTGACAGACGAAAGGGGCGGTTTCGTGCCCCTGACATGGCTGAGAATGGCGGCGCTCAGATCGCGTTGACGAAGGCTGCCAGCAAGCCGGACCCGCGTGCCGTTGCCTTCGGACGTGAAGGTGACTTCAACCTCGGCATGCAGCGCCGGATCATGGGTAAACTCCGGCGTCAGCCTCGGGACGAGCGCGAGCCGGGCGGGCGGCTTCCAGGCGGCGACGTGACCCCAGTCGAGGAGTTCGCCCTAGGTGCCGATCTCGTACCAGGCGCCGCCCGCGAACGGTTCGGCCACGACCTACGCCTGGCACGTGGCTGCAATCGAATGCGACTTCAGCACCCAGCGACCCATCTCGGCCGCGAAGACCTGAAAGGCACGGTCGGGGGCGCAAGCGACCAGAACGAGTTAGCGGATTGGGACGGCAGTGTTCGTTGTCATGGCCGGTCCTTCTTTGCAGCGCGTTGAAAGGACCCAGGTTGCGCATCCCGGAACCGGTCTAGCCACTCCTTGAGCGGCCCGAGGCCCGCCGGATCGATCCGGTAGATCGTGCTTGCGCCCTTGGGCGTGCCCACCACCAGCCCCGCCTCGCGCAGTATCTTCAGGTGTTGGCTGACGGCGGGTTGGCTCACGGTCAGGCCGCGCGTGATCTCGGCCACGCTGGCGGGCGCGACGGCAAGCCGCTCGAACACCTGTCGGCGAGTCGGGTCAGCAAGAGCGGTCAGGGCTGAAATATGAGTCATGTCTTATGATAAGTTAATGTGGATGATGGCAGTCACCTAGCGGATGGTGAAGGCGACCTCGTTGCGCCGCTTCCAGGGCATGGTCATCGGCGCGTCGTAGAAATAGTAGTGCGGGCCCGCGACAATCACATGGCCCTGCGCCTGCGCCCATTGTCGCAGGGCCTCGGCCCGTTCGGCCAGGTTTTCGGCGCCGGGAATGCCGGAGAACCGTTCGACAAGCTGTCGGGACGATCCTGCCTGCACGAAGCGGATCGCGTCACTGCGCGGGGCGGGAAGGGTTTCGGGGGTGTACCGGGCGGGCATCATGAAGCTGACAACCCAGGTCTCGCCGCCTGAGTCTGGCGTCTGGGCCACCGGCACGGTCATCGCGATCTTCTCGCCCGTGGCATTGCCGCCGAAGATATAGCCCGCCAGCAGCCGAAAGCCCTTCTGGATCGCCCCGGACCGGCTGCCCGTCACCTTCACCTCGGCCAACAAATGCGGTCCATAGACGCGAATCTCGCGCGCTCCGTCCTGCCAGTCCACCGTGTAGGGCGGCATCTCATAGCCCTTGTGAGTGGCTTCCGCCCCCGCCTCGCCCGCCATCGCCACCCCCAGTGCCAGAACCAGCCGCTTTAGCATCTTGAAACCCCTGCTTTCACAGGGGAGCTAGCTTGCTTGAGCGGGATTTCGAGCGTATATCGCCCCCATGTCCGGGTTCATCTATTTCGACATCACCGATCATGCGCGGCTTCCGGCCCGTTTCTTCGGCATGACCCGCAACGTCCTTGCCCGCGCCTGACCTTCGCGTCCGGCCCGTCGACCCTTCCCGCCGCCATCCCAACGAACAGGTGAGAGCCATGGCTCCTCTTACGCTTTATGACAAGATCTGGGACGACCACGTCGTCCACCAGGCCGAGGACGGCACCTGCCTCCTCTACATCGACCGTCACCTCGTCCATGAAGTGACCAGCCCCCAGGCGTTCGAAGGCCTGCGGATGACCGGTCGCAAGGTCCGCGCGCCGGAAAAGACCATCGCCGTGCCGGACCACAACGTGCCGACGACGCTGGACCGCGCCAATGCCGCGACGATGACGGAAGACAGCCGCATCCAGGTGGCCGCGCTGGACAAGAACGCCAAGGATTTCGGGATCAACTACTACCCGGTCTCTGACGTGCGTCAGGGCATCGTGCACATCGTCGGTCCCGAACAGGGCTGGACCCTACCGGGGATGACGGTGGTCTGCGGTGACAGCCATACCGCCACGCACGGCGCCTTCGGCGCGCTGGCGCACGGGATCGGGACGTCCGAAGTTGAACACGTCCTTGCCACCCAGACGCTGATCCAGCGCAAGGGCAAGAACATGAAAGTCGAAATCACCGGGTCCCTCCGCCCCGGCGTGACCGCCAAGGACATCACCCTGTCGGTCATCGGCGCCACCGGCACGGCGGGCGGCACCGGCTATGTCATCGAATACTGCGGCCAGGCGATCCGTGAGCTGTCGATGGAAGGCCGCATGACCGTCTGCAACATGGCGATCGAAGGCGGCGCGCGGGCAGGCCTGATCGCGCCGGACGAAAAGACCTTCGCCTATTGCATGGGCCGCCCCCATGCGCCGAAAGGTGCGAAGTGGGAGGCCGCATTGGCCTATTGGAAGACGCTTTACACCGACGAAGGCGCACATTTCGACAAGGTCGTGACGATCCGTGGCGAGGATATCGCCCCCGTCGTGACCTGGGGCACCTCGCCCGAGGACGTGCTGCCGATCACGGATGTCGTTCCCGCACCCGACTCGTTCACCGGCGGCAAGGTCGACGCGGCCAAGCGCAGCCTTGACTACATGGGCCTGCAGCCGGGCCAGAAGCTGACGGACATCGCCATTGACACGGTGTTCATCGGCTCCTGCACCAACGGCCGGATCGAGGACCTGCGGGCAGCGGCGGCGATCCTGAAGGGCAAGAAGATCAAGGTGAAGCGCGCCATGGTTGTCCCCGGCTCGGGCCTCGTCCGCGCTCAGGCCGAGGAAGAGGGTCTGGCGAAGATCTTCATCGACGCGGGCTTCGAATGGCGGCTTGCGGGCTGCTCCATGTGCCTCGCGATGAACCCCGACCAGTTGCAACCGGGCGAGCGCTGCGCGGCGACGTCGAACCGCAACTTCGAGGGCCGTCAGGGCCGCGGTGGCCGCACGCACCTGATGTCCCCCGCCATGGCGGCGGCGGCGGCGATCACCGGGCATTTGACGGACGTCCGCGAACTGATGGGCGTGACGGTCTGATGCAACAGGTGGCGTCCCCGGATGCCGCATCCAGCGGGGCCGCACGTCGGCCCCGCGTTCTGGTAATTGCCGAGGCGGCGAACCCGGAATGGGTCTCGGTCCCCCTGATCGGCTGGTCCCTTTCGGAAGCCCTGCGGGGCGTCGCGGACGTTCACCTTGTCACGCAAATCCGCAACCGCGACGCCATCCTGCGCAAGGGCTGGGTGGAGGGGGTGGACTTCACCGCCATCGACACCGAGGCCTTCGCCGCCCCGGCCTGGAAGCTGAGCCAAGTCTTGCGGATGGGCGAAAGCCGGGGGTGGACTGTCGTACAGGCGGTCAACAGCCTGACCTACCCCTGGTTCGAGCGGAAGGTCTGGCAGCAGTTCGGAGCGGCCATCCAGCGCGGCGAGTATGACGTCGTCCACCGGATCACGCCGCTTTCCCCGGCGGCCAGCGGGTCCCTGGCCGCGAAATGCCGCAAGGCGGGTGTGCCCTTTGTTCTTGGGCCCCTGAACGGCGGCGTGCCCTGGCCCAATGGTTTCGAGGCCGAGCAGAAGCAGGAGGGCGAGTGGCTCTCGCGCTTCCGCGGGCTGCTCAAGGTCTTCCCGGGCCGGACAAAGATGTTCAACGCCTGCAGCGCCATCCTCTACGCCTCGAAATTCACCAGGAAAGACATCCCGGACAGCCTGGCCGACCGCGCGATCTACCTTCCGGAAAACGCCATCGACCCCAGCCGCTTCTTCCGCGAGGCGCAACCCGAGCCTGGCATCCTGAAGGCCTGTTTTATCGGTCGCTTCGTGCCGCTGAAGGGTATGGGGATGCTGATCGAAGCCGCGCGCCCGCTGATCGAGGCGGGGAAGCTGGAGCTGCATCTGGTCGGCGACGGCCCCTTGACCCCCGGCCTGAAAGAGCAGGCCATGGGTCTTTCGGGCATCCATTTCCACGGCTGGCTGAAGCATGAACAGGTGCAGGACGTGGCCGCCCGCTGCCATGTCCTGGCTTTCCCCTCGATCCGCGAATTCGGCGGTGGGGCCGTACTGGAAGGCATGGCGCTGGGCCTTGCGCCCCTGGTCGTCGATTATGGCGGCCCGGCCGACCTTGTGACCCCCGAAGTTGGCATCAAGGTCCCGCTGACCAACCGCGAAGAGACCACGCTTGCCCTGCGGTCGGCATTGGAGACGCTTGCCGCAGACCCCGCGCAGACCGCCCGAATGGGCCAGGCCGCCCGCAAACGGGTGACCGACCTTTTCATCTGGCCCCGACGGGCCGAGCAGATCCTGACCATCTACGACTGGGTCCAGGGCCGCCGCCCGACCCGCCCAGAGCCCTTCAAGCATTCCTGACCTAAAGGCACGATCCAATGGACAAATTCACCACTCTCACCGGCGTCGCGGCCCCCATGCCGCTTGTGAACATCGACACCGACATGATCATCCCCAAGCAGTTCCTGAAGACCATCCAGCGTTCGGGGCTTGGCAAGAACCTGTTCGACGAGATGCGCTATGCCCCCGACGGGCAGGAAATCCCCGATTTCGTCCTGAACCAGCCCGCCTACCGTTCCGCGCAAATCATCGTCGCCGGTGACAATTTCGGCTGCGGCTCGTCGCGCGAACATGCGCCCTGGGCGCTTCTGGACTTCGGCATCCGCTGCGTGATCTCGACCAGCTTTGCCGACATCTTCTACAACAACTGCTTCAAGAACGGCATCCTGCCTGTCGTCCTGCCGCCCGAGGCCGTCGCCCACCTGATGGACGACGCCCGCAAGGGCGCCAACGCGCGCATCACGGTGGACCTGGAAAGCCAGACCGTGACGGCTTCGGACGGCAAGACGTTCTCGTTCGAGGTTGACGCGTTCAAGAAGCACTGCCTGCTGAACGGCCTCGACGACATCGGCCTGACGCTGGAGAAAGCCTCGGCCATCGACAGCTTCGAGAAGAAGAACGCCACCCTGCGCCCCTGGGCGTAAGTCCCGGCAAACCTTCCCTTCAAAGGGCCCGGTCGCGAGGCCGGGCCTTTTCCATTGTCCCACTGCAACGACCGGGTTTAGCTTCTGCCCATGCCCAGCCCCCTCGCCAACCCCACCTTCCGTCGCCTGTTCGCCGCCCAGGTCGTCGCCCTGACCGGCACGGGTCTGGCTACCGTGGCGCTGGGCCTGCTGGCCTATGACCTTGCGGGCGACAATGCGGGGGCGGTCCTCGGCACGGCGCTGGCGATCAAGATGGTGGCCTATGTCACCCTTGCGCCCCTCGCCGCAGCCCTCGCCGCCCGCCTGCCGCGCCGGGCCTTCCTGGTGGCTCTCGACCTGATCCGCGCCGCCGTGGTCTGCGCGCTGCCATTCGTCGACCAGGTCTGGCAGATCTACGTCCTGATCTTCCTTCTGCAGGCCGCCTCGGCCGGGTTTACCCCCGCTTTCCAGGCCACGATCCCAGAGGTCCTGCCGGACGAAGACGACTATACCCGTGCCCTCACGCTGATGCGCATCGCCGAGGATGCCGAGCAGATCGCCTCGCCCCTGATCGCTGCCGCGCTCCTGACCATAGTCAGCTTCCCCGTCCTCTTTGCCGGGACCGTGGCGGGCTTTCTCCTCTCCGCGCTTCTCGTCGGCACCTCGCGCCTGCCCTTGCGCAAGGCCCAGCGGGTGGAGCCCTTCCTGACCGCCACCACCAAGGGCCTGCGCATCTATGCGGCCACGCCGCGCCTGCGCGGCCTTCTGGCGCTGGAGGCTGCCGTCGCCGCCGCCGGTGCGATGGTCTACGTGAACACTGTGGTCCTGGTGGAGGTCCGCCTCGCGCTGGGCGCGCCGCAGGTGGCGCTGGCCTTCGCGGCCTTTGGTGCGGGGTCGATCCTCGCGGCGCTTCTGTTGCCGCGGCTCCTGCACCGGCTGGCCGACCGCCCGCTGATGCTGACGGGCGCGGCCCTGATGCTCGCGGCCGTCGCAGCCGTGCCCCTGGCCGTTACCCTTCCGGCGCTGATGGCGCTCTGGGCCCTGGCGGGCTTCGGCTTCTCGCTGACCCAGACGCCCATCGGCCGGATTCTGACCCGCTCGGCCACCGACCCTGACCGCCCCGCGCTTTTCGCCGCTCAGTTCGCCCTCAGCCACGCCTGCTGGCTGGTGAGCTACCCGCTTGCGGGCTGGCTGGGGGCAACCCTCGGCCTCTCCCCGGTTGCCCTGGTCCTTGCCGCCCTGGGCGCGCTGGCGCTGGCGCTGACCTGGCACCTCTGGCCGGCGCAGGACCCCGAGACCCTGCCGCATGCCCATCCGAACCTTCCCCCGGACCACCCGCACCTCGCGCAGCACCGCGCCCCGCATGCCCATGCCTTCGTGATCGACGACCTGCACCGCGCCTGGCCCAAACCCGCGGGCTGACCCTGCCTCCCTGCCCATGTCTGAAATACTCTCCGGGGGTTTGGGGGTGGAAAACCCCCAACGACCGAGGAGGAGGCGAAGGCCGACGACGAGACAAAAGGCTCGCGCGCCAGCGCTCGATTCAACAGCCGTCCCCACCCACGCAGGGTTACGGAACTGTTACCGTCCACGGATAACACGTTGAAATACCTAGGCCCACCCCGTCTGTCCGGCGTGGACAGCCACCCTTGCCCCGCCCCGGCCCGCAGGCTAGGCTCGCCCCGACCCAGACCCGGAGGACCCCATGCACGCCATCGAATC
>JBJTSJ010000124.1:0-8432 GCA_046076605.1 Tabrizicola sp. | reverse complement strand
GCGCACCAGCTTTTGCGTGCCGGTGTGGCAGAAGGAACAGGTCAGCGTGCAGCCGACCTGGGACGAGATGCACAGCGTCCCGCGGTCGGTTTCGGGGATGTAGACCACCTCGACCTCATGCCCGCCGGCGATGCGGACCAGGTACTTGCGGGTGCCGTCCTCGGAAATCTGGCGGGTGACGACCTCGGGGATCTCGATGGTGAAATTCTCGGCCAGAAGCGCGCGGTAGTCCTTGGCCAGGTTCGTCATCAGCGCGAAATCGCGGACGCCCCAGTGGTAGACCCACTGCCAGACCTGGCCCACGCGCATCTTGGCCTGCTTTTCCGGCGTCCCGGCGGCGATCAGCGCGTCGCGAAGCGCTGTGCGGGTCAGGCCCACGATGTTGGTCTTGTCCGCAGCGGGCAGCTTGCGGGGAATCGTCAGCACGTCTTGCGTGATCGGGGCGCTCATGGCGGCAGATCCTTGAGTGGGAGCATTGCGACAGGCGATCTGGATGTCGGGCGGATATAGGCGAGGGCGCGCCAAAAGAAAAGCGCCCCGCACAGGGGGCGCCCGTCATTCTGTCAAAGGACTTACTGGCAGCGCTTCTCGGCGTCTTCCATCGCGGCGGTGAACCCGCGCAAGCTGAAGGTGTCGACCGTCTGCGTGCCCTTGCCCGACCGCGCGGTCAGGGTGGCCGTGGTCCCGGCCTTCAGCGCGGCCAGAAGTTTGGCATCCTCCTCGGCGCTGCCCGGCCAGGCCCATTCGCCATCGGTAAACAGCTGGTAGGCGTTCCCGTCGATGCTGACATCCACGGTCGAGCCGCCGGCAAAGGGATATCCGCCGGTAAAGCTGATCTCACCCGGTTTACCGGGCCGGAAGGTCACGAACAGAAGGATGTCGCCCCGCCGCACGGAAACCGGCTGGCCGTCGCGGCTGTTCACGGTTTCCTTCGGCTTCGAGACGCCCCAGCATTCCTTGGGGCTTTCCTCGGTGAACACGTTCCAGTCCGTCATCGTCGCGACGCGATTGGTCGAGTCCTGAGCCAGGACGGGCGCCTGGGCCGCAGCCCCGGCAAGCGTGATCGCGGCAACTGCAAGCGTGCGACCGAAAAGGGATGTCATGGTTGACGCAGCCTCCAAGCTGTCTTCGTGCCTCGCCGTCCTGACCTGCCAAATCGGCCCTTTTGACTGGCGCGGCGCCGTTCTACCCGATATTGCAGCCATAATCAAAAGCGCCCGGCGACGAAAGCCCTCTGGGCGACAATTCGCGCATATGTGACGGAGGATCAATGGCAAAGGTCGGTGACGGAGCGGTTCCGATGCTGGAAGTCTGGCGCGGCGGACTGCTGGAATGTGTCCACCAGGGCCATGCGGTGATCTGCGATGCCAAGGGCGTTGTCGCGGCCTGGGGCAATCCGAATGCGGTGATCTTCCCGCGCTCGTCCGCCAAGATGATCCAGGCCCTGCCGCTGATCGAGACCGGCGCTGCCCAGGCGCGCGGGCTCACGACCCAGCACCTCGCGCTCGCTTGCGCCAGCCATCGCGGCGCGCATGTCCACGTGGACCTCGCCGGACGCTGGCTGGCCGACCTGGGCCTCAAGGAATCCGACCTGCGCTGCGGTGCGCATGAACCGGGCGACAAGGCAGAACGTGACCGCCTCATCGAAGCACATGAAAAGCCCTGCCAGCTGCACAACAACTGCTCGGGCAAGCATTCCGGTTTCCTGACCGTGACCCAGCACCTGAAGGCCGGGCCTGAGTATGTGGAAATCGACCACCCCCTGCAAAAGGCCATCCGCGCCGCGACCGAAGAAGTCATCGAGGAGACCGTCGCCGGTTGGGGCGTCGACGGCTGCTCGGCCCCGAACTTCGCGATGTCTGTCGGCGCAATGGCCCGCGGCATGGCGAAATTTGCCACCGCCCGCGAAGGCCACGGCGCACGCGAAGATGCGATGTTCAAGCTGGCCCGGGCGATGGCAGCGCATCCGCACCTCGTCTCGGGCGAGGGCGAGACCTGCACCGAGCTGATGCGTGCCATGGGCGGCAAGGTCGCCATCAAAGGCGGGGCCGAGGCGTTCTATGTCGCCATCGTCCCGGAAAAGGGCATTGGCATCGCTTTGAAGATCGTTGACGGCGGCTACCGCGGGGCCGAGGCGGCGATCGCAGCCCTTCTGTCGAAGATCGGCGTTCTTGACCCCGCGCATCCGGCTGCGGTCAAGCGGATGGCGGGCGTCCAGCGGAACTGGCGCGGGCTTGAGACTGGTTTTTACCGCATGGCCGACGGCTTTCCCGGTTGATTTCGGGGGGAAGGCGCGTAAGCTTTCCCGATGAACGCCGAGGCGCCGATCCCGTTCCCGCAGTCTGACCGCATCTTTGATGAGGTCAGCTTTGACCGGAAAGAGCTAGGCCAGATCCTGCGCGTCTATGGCCGCATGGTTGCCGCCGGGGAGTGGCGCGACTATGCCATCGCCGCGATGCGCGACCTTGCGGTCTTTGCAGTGTTCCGCCGCACGGCCGAAACGCCGCTTTACCGGATCGAAAAGCGCCCCAAGCTGCGGGCGCGCCAGGGGCTTTATGCCGTGGTCGCGATGGACGGTCGCGTCCTGCGCCGGGGCCATGACCTTGATCAGGTGCTGAAGGTGCTGGAACGCCGCCTGATCGGGCCGGTCTGACGGCGCGCTAAAGCCGCTGGCGGGTCTGCACCAACCCGCCGCCGCCGGCGGAAATCCGCGAGACCGCGTCCTTCATCCCCTCATAGGACACCGACATCGTGTGGCCGTTGGCGTGGATGATCCGGTCACGGTCAACCACCAGGGCGACATGGCCCTTCCAGAAGATCAGATCGCCCCGTTTCAACGGCTCGTTCGGTGACAGTTGGCGGCCCAGGGAAATCTGCATGTCGCTGTCGCCCGGGCAAGGCAGACCGCAGGAATGCAGCGCCAACTGCACAAGACCGGAACAGTCCAGTCCAAAGCGCGAATTGCCCCCCCACAGATAGGGCGTGCCCAAAAGGCTTTCCGCAACCGACACCGGATCGCTGGCCCAATCCCCCAGCGCCCGCAGGTGGCGCAGCGGCACAAAACCGTGCGGCGTGTTGGCCCAGGCCCCCCAGGACCCGACGACCGCCAGCCGCGAGCCCAGGCTCAACGCCATGCGTTCCGGAGCCTGAACCTGCGGCTCGGCGTAAAGATGCGTTCCGGGCGAAGCGACCCAATGCGTCGGATCCGGGCCCTGACCCAGGTCGCTTTCCAGCATCCAGCCGCAATAGCCATCCTTGGCCGACATCAGGAAGACATGACCCCGGTCACGGTCGATGACCGTGACGGCCTCACCCAGCAAAAGCTGACGGTCGCGCGCCCCGCCCGGGCTTTCGCACAGATTGGCAACCGGCACGGTCACCTGAGCCTGCAAGCCTTCGGTCAGTGGCGCACTCACCACACCAGACAGCGAGATATGCGCAACACGTCCTGAAAAGGGTGTCAGCCTTCGGTCCATCGCCCAATCCTCACCTCGTACTGCCACGTCTAACCACTCACCAGTTAATCACTGCCACGACTGCAGGCTTCCTACAGCTTCATCATTTCGGTCAAGCCCTCAAGCAGCGCACGTGCGCCTTGTCCGACCGCCCCCTTCGGTCGTGCGGGTTGGTCTGACGGGGTGTGCCCATAGATGTCGAAGTGCAGATAGCGCGGGCCGTCGACAAAGCGGCGCAGGAACAGCGCGGCGGTGATCGACCCGGCAAAGCCAAAGCCTGGCGCATTGTCGAGATCGGCAATCCCCGGTTCGATGACGCTTTCGTAGGCATCGTGGAACGGCATGCGCCAGACCGGATCGAATCCCGCCTTCGCACCCGCCTCCAACGCCGAGGCCAGTCCCGGATCGTCGGTGTAGTAGGGTGCCAGATCCGGCCCGACCGCCACCCGGGCCGCGCCCGTCAGTGTCGCCATGCTGACCAGAACGTCTGGCGCCCCCTCGCAGGCATAGGCCAGCGCGTCGGCCAGGATCAGCCGCCCCTCGGCGTCGGTGTCGTTCACTTCGACCGTCAGCCCCTTGCGGCTGGTCAGGATGTCCTTCGGCTTGATCGCATTGCCCGCGACCAGATTCTCCACCGCCGGGACCAGGACCCGCAACTGCACCGGCAGGTCCAGCGCCATGATCATCCGCGCCAGGCCAAGAACGGTGGCGGCACCGCCCATGTCCTTCTTCATCAGGTTCATGCCCGAGGACGGCTTCAGGTTCAGCCCGCCCGTGTCAAAGACCCCCTTGCCGACCAGTGTCACCTTTGGCCCTGTCTTGCCCCAGCGCAAATCCAGCAGCCTAGGCGCTCGTGGGCTGGCCCGCCCGACGGCATGGATCATCGGGAAGTCCCGCGCCAGCAGGTCTTCGCCCCGGATCGCGTCGAAGCTGGCCCCGAACTCCGCCGCCAGCGCCGCCATCGCGGCCTCCAGCTCGGCCGGCCCCATATCCTCGGCCGGTGTGTTGATCAGGTCGCGCGTCAGAGCCTCACCTTCGGCCATGGCGATCAGCCGTGCTGCATTCAGTCCGTCCGGGCAAACCAGCTGGGGGCGCGGTGTCGCCTTGCGGGCCGCGCGATAGCGGTCAAAGCGGTATCCCGACAAAAGCCAGCCCAATGCTGCCTCAATCCTTTCCGGGACAGACAGGGCACCCTCCAGCCGCCAGTCGAGGGCAGGCAGACCAGCCACGGCCTTGGCCAAGCCAAACCGCAGCCGCCTTCTGGCCTGGGCCGTACCATAGCCCGCCACGGCTCCGGCGACGCTGCCGTCCGCACCAGGCAACAGGCGCACTTCGCCAAGAGATGCTTCAAATCCGGTGTCCCGCAACCAGGTCGCCCAAGTGGCCCCGGGCCCGCTCAGGAACTGCTGCAGGTCTTCCGGACGCAGGACATGCAAGGGTTTTGCGTCAGGTGACGGATTGGCAAAGGCAAAGATCACGCGACTTGGCATCCTTGGAAGACTTGTGAACGCTGGCACTCAGATGGAGTGCTTTCCGTTCAGAAATCAAGCATTTGCAGAGCTTTGCATCAGATTTCCAAGAAAACTCCAAGAATCCGGGGCAAGCGGCGCACACTGTCGCAGGCGCGGAAATCCGCGCGCGTATGGCAGATTGAGGCGGGCAATTCCGCCGCAACTGGAAATTGCGCGACTCACCGCGAATCCGGCACGGTTCAGCCCACAAAATCGCAGCTACAGTGTGATTTGCAGGGGAAACTGACTGCGGACGGCTATCTGAACTGATCGGCCGGCTCTGCTTCGATGACCAAGGATCGTTCAGCCACTCGCAACAACCGGGCCCAGACTGCTGAAAACGCCGTGCTGTCGGCGCGTTCCAGGCACGTCTTAGCATCCCCCGCCACCGAGGCCAGCGTCGACAGCCCCAGATCGTCAGCCATGCGCCCAAGCCGCCCCAACTGGCGCGCCAGATCGCGCAGTTCCTGCGAGCGGACCTTTTCGGCAACCCCGGCCATGGCCAAAGCCAGTTCCCCCAGTGCCCGCGTCACCATCTGTTCGGCCACCGGGGCGCCAAGGTTGCGGTAGATCACCGCAATCGCCTCGACATCCTGGCGCACGACGTCGCGCGGCCTGAGAGTGGAAATCTCGCCCATCGCTTACACCCAAGCTTCAACACACCCGGTCCCACCCTGCGCGACCATGCTGAAGATTTGGTTGCCCGGATTGTCCCGGCGCGGGATTTTGCCTCTCGAATTTTCCGCAAATGCAGCATAGGGAAGGATGCCTATCAAGGACGCCCATGCATGAATTCCATTCGTCCGCTTCCCACCTATCTGGTCCAGCGCTTTCACGGCTGGCGCGCGACGACCTACCAGGACAACCGTGCCTGGTATCGGCGGCTGGCGGAAAGCGGTCAGCATCCCCGCGCCATGGTCATTTCCTGCTGCGATAGCCGGGTGCACGTCACCTCGATCTTCGGCGCCGATGAGGGCGAGTTCTTCATCCACCGCAACGTCGCGAACCTGGTCCCACCTTACAACCCTGACGGCGAGTACCATGGCACCTCGGCGGCAGTTGAATATGCCGTCTCTGGTCTTGGCGTCGCGCACATCGTTGTCCTTGGCCATTCGAACTGCGGTGGGGTGAAGGGTTGCCTGGATATGTGCCGCGGCCACGCGCCGGAACTGGAAGAAAAGACCAGCTTCGTCGGTCGCTGGATGGACATACTCAAACCAGGTTTCCAGATCGTGTCCCACTTGCCGGACCAGGAAATCCAACGCGCTCTGGAAAAGCAGGCCGTTCTGACAAGCCTGGAAAATCTTCTGACCTTCCCATTCGTGAAAGCCGCAGTCGAGGATGATCGGCTGACCCTGCACGGACTTTGGACCGACACGGGCGAAGGCGGTCTGGAAAACTATGACCCGGCCCGTGGCGGGTTCTTCCCGGTCTGATCCGCTGAACTGCCCATCTTGCTCGGATAGGCGCAAGGTTCGCCCGTGCCTATCCTTGCGCCAAGCGCGCGATCCTGCGCTCATGGCTTTGCCTGAAGGTTGTCCCGGCGGCCCCTTTTCCGGTGTCCGCGCAACCGTGCCGCCCCGATCTTTCGCAGAAAGATCGTGACCCGGCAAAAAGCAAAAAAGGCCCGGTGGATCGCTCCACCGGGCCTTTCGTTCACTCCAGCGGGTTCACCCCGCCGCCGTCACCGCGCGGCCGGTCAGCACCTTGACCAGGTTCGCCCGGTACTCGGCCGAGCCATGCAGATCGCTGTTCATCCCCGAGGCATCGACTTTCAGCCCCGACAGGGCCGAGGCCGAAAAGTCCGCCGACAACGCCCGCTCGGCCTCGGCCCAGCGGAAGACGCCGTCGTTGCCCGCGCCGGTAACCCCCACGCGGACCCCGTTCGCGAACTTCGCGACGAAGACACCGGTCAGGGCAAAGCGGCTGGCGGGCTGGTTGAACTTCACGTAGGCCGCCTTTTGCGGGATCGGGAAGACGACCTCGGTGATGAACTCGCCGTCCTGCAGCGCCGTCGTGAACAGGCCCTGGAAGTAGTCATCCGCCGCGATCTTGCGCTTGTTGGTCACCACCGTCGCGCCTGATGCCAGCACCGCCGACGGATAGCAGGCCGCCGGGTCGTTGTTGGCAATCGACCCGCCGATGGTGCCACGCGACCGCACCGCTGGGTCGCCGATGCCACCGGCCAGGGCCGCCAGCGCCGGGTAATGCGCGCGGGCCTCCTTCGCCACTACAGCATGGGGCGTCGCCGCGCCGACATGCAAACCGCCGTCGCCCATGCATACGCCCTGCATCTCCTTGATGCCGGTCAGGCTGACCAGCACGCCCGGGGCCGCAAGGCGCTGTTTCATCGTCGGGATCAGCGTCTGCCCGCCCGACAGGGCCTGCGCCCCGTCAGATGCCAGCGCCTTGGCCGCATCGGCAATCGTCGAGGGTTTTGCGAAATCGAAGTTGTGCATGATATCCCCCTTACCCGTTCACTGCCGACCAGACCCGCGACGGCGAGACCGGCATGTCGATGTGCTTCACGTGGGTGTGCCCCCCGCGATGCAGCGCGTCGATCACCGCGTTGACCACCGCCGGCGGTGACCCGATGGCCCCCGCCTCGCCGCAGCCCTTCACCCCCAAGGGGTTGTGCGTGCAGGGCGTCTGGCAGCTGTAGTCAACGTTGTAGAACGGCACATCCTCGGCCCGCGGCATCGGATAGTCCATGTAGGACCCCGTCAGAAGCTGGCCATTGTCGTCATAGGTGGTGAACTCCAGCAGGGCCTGGCCGATCCCCTGGCCCACGCCGCCATGCACCTGACCTTCGACCACCATCGGGTTCATGATGTTGCCGAAGTCGTCCGCGCAGTGGAAGGCCACCACGTCCACCTTGCCGGTACCCTCGTCCACCTCGACCTCGCAGATGTACGCCCCTGCGGGGTAGGTGAAGTTGGCCGGGTCGTAGAAGGCGGTTTCCTCCAGCCCCGGTTCCAGCGTCTCCAGCGGGTAGTTGTGCGGGACGTAAGCGCTGAACGCGATCGCTCCGAAGGTCTTGGCCTTGTCGGTCCCGGCCACGCTGAACTTGCCGTCGGCGAAGGTGATGTCGCCTTCGGAGGCCTCCAGCATGTGGGCCGCGATCTTCTTGCCCTTGGCGACGATCTTGTCGATCGCCTTGGTCACCGCCACCCCGCAAACCGCCAGGGACCGGGACCCGTAGGAGCCCATCCCGAACGGGATCTTCGAGGTGTCGCCATGCACGATCTCGACCGAGGACTCAGGCACGCCCAGCTTTTCCGCCACGATCTGCGGGAAGACCGTCTCGTGGCCCTGGCCGTGGCTGTGGGCCCCGACCATGACGCTGATGTTGCCCGTGGCATTCACCCGCACCGTCGCCGCGTCATAGAGGCCCACGCGGGCACCGAGGATACCCACCAGATGCGAAGGTGCGATCCCGCAAGCCTCGATCCAGGTCGACAGCCCC
>JBJTSJ010000123.1:0-6271 GCA_046076605.1 Tabrizicola sp. | reverse complement strand
GTCCAGGCCTGGTTTTCGTAGTCCCAGCACTGCCCGATCCCGGCCTTGAGATCGCTGATCCGATCCAGCCCGGCCGCGACGCTGCCCTTGTCGCAGGTCAGCGTGGCAAGCAGGGTATCGTCCTGCACCACATTGACCCCGCCTTCCATGACCGCGTTCTCGTCCATCTTGTCGAAAGAGGTCCAGACCTCATAGGTCACGCCCTCGTTCTGGAAGGCGACCATGTCCCAGATCGCCCGCCCGATGCCGGGCCAGGGGGTGTAGTCGACCGTTTCCAGGGGTTCCGAGATGGTCAGCTCGGGCTTGCCCTCGGGCCCGAAGCGGTAGGTCAGCATGCCCTTCCAGTAGCAGACGTCGAGCGTCTTCTTCCCGATGGGGCAGGAAAAGGCCTCGTCCCCCTGGCAGGTGGCATGGGCAGGGGCGGCGAGGAGGATGAGGAGAAGGGCTGCGCGCATGGGGACCTCCGGGTGTCGAGTGGAGTGTGCGGCGAGAGGGGCGGGGGCGCAAGGTGGGGGATATCGTAGGGTGCGGCTCACAGCGCACCGTCGGCTGGTGCGCTGTAGCGCACCCTACGGGTCGACTGGACCAATAGGATCGGTTGACGTGTAGTAGATGCCGAATCCGTTACCCCAACCGTAAAGATTTACCTTAACCTGCGGACCAAGGTTTCGAGCCCTTTGCTTGTCGACCGCGTTGTCGAAACAAATGTGATCGAAGAAGGCTGAAGGGCGATCAATCAAGACCGATCGGTGCCGACATCCCCGCTGCGGTAAGTCCGGCCCACCAACGATGTTTGTTTGTGCCGTTGCCTGATGCGTTGTCGTCCAGCCAAGAAGGAGCGCCAGAATCGCAGGAAGTGAGATCAGCACTGAGAGAAAGACATAAGTGCTTCCCCCGAAGACCGCCAAGGCGGTCTGGAAAGGAGACAGCTCCATTGTACCACTTGATTGACTATGGTCATCACGCGCCTGCCGAAGCTTCTGGACGAGCAAGAGGCATGGAACTCCGACGGCCAGTACGACAGCCGGGAGGAACGCATGCTCAAGCCACCATTGCGATGGAAGAAAATGGACGAAGCGATCTGAAATGAGGAGCAAGGGCACGAAACCGAGCATTGCCAGTCCGAAATAGGCCGGCGGAATCTCGTAAGGCGCAGGTTTCACTGATCCAGGAAACTCCGCAGTTTCCTTGACCTGCTCGGATGCTTCAGCTTCCGCAAGGCCTTCGCCTCGATCTGACGGATGCGTTCCCGCGTCACGCTGAACTGCTGGCCCACCTCTTCCAGCGTATGGTCGGTGTTAATCCCGATGCCGAACCGCATCCGCAACACCCGCTCCTCACGCGGCGTCAAGGACGCCAGAACGCGGGTCGTCGTCTCCTTCAGGTTCTCCTGAATGGCGCTGTCCAAGGGCAGGATCGCGTTCTTGTCTTCGATGAAGTCGCCAAGCTGGCTGTCTTCCTCGTCGCCGATGGGCGTTTCCAGGGAAATCGGTTCCTTGGCGATCTTCATCACCTTGCGGACCTTTTCCAGCGGCATCTGGAGCTTCTCGGCCAGTTCCTCGGGCGTCGGTTCGCGGCCGATTTCGTGCAGCATCTGGCGGCCGGTGCGGACCAGCTTGTTGATCGTCTCGATCATGTGGACCGGGATGCGGATCGTCCGCGCCTGGTCGGCGATGCTACGCGTGATGGCCTGGCGAATCCACCAGGTCGCGTAGGTCGAGAACTTGTAGCCCCGGCGGTATTCGAACTTGTCCACGGCCTTCATCAGGCCGATGTTGCCTTCCTGAATGAGATCAAGGAATTGCAGGCCCCGGTTGGTGTATTTCTTGGCGATGGAGATCACCAGACGCAGGTTCGCCTCGACCATTTCCTTCTTGGCCTGACGGGCCTCTTTCTCGCCCTTCTGGACCTGGTTCACGATCCGGCGGAATTCGCTGATGTCGACGCCAACGTACTGGCCGACCTGGGCCATCTCGGCGCGCAGCTCCTCGACCTTGTCGCGGGACCGTTCGATCAGCGCCTGCCAGCCGCGGCCGGCCTTCTGGCCCATCCGCTCCAGCCAGGACGGGTCAAGCTCGTACCCCTGGTATTCCTGGATGAACTCTTGCCGGTTTATCCGGGCGGCATCGGCCAGCTTCACCATGCCAGAGTTGATCGACATGATCCGCTTGTTGATGCCGTACAGCTGGTCGATCAGCGCCTCGATGCGGCTGTTGTTCAGGTGCAGCTCGTTGACCAGAAGCACGATTTCCGACCGCAGCTTCTGATAGGCGGCCTCATCGGCGGTGGAAAAGCGCTGGGACGACGACAGCGTCGCGTTCATGCGGCTTTCCTGCATGTCGGCCAGCTTGTCATAGTCGCGCGCGATCAGGTCCAGCGTCTCCAGCACGCGCGGCTTCAGCGCGGCTTCCATGGCCGCGAGCGACATGTTCGAGGCTTCGTCATCCTCGTCCTCGTCCATCTCGCGCATGATCGGGTTGCCGTCGGCATCCAGTTCCGGCTCGGCGCTGGAGGCGCGGCGGGGGGCGGCTTCGCCCACGCCCACGTCATCCAGCGGCGGGCCGTCCATTTCCTCGTCTCCATCCAGGCTGCGGCCGAAAGTGGCCTCAAGGTCGATGACGTCGCGGAGGAGGATTTCCTCGTTCAGAAGTTCGTCGCGCCAGATGATGATGGCCTGGAAGGTCAGGGGCGACTCGCACAGCCCGGCGATCATCGTGTTGCGGCCGGCCTCGATCCGCTTGGCGATGGCGATCTCGCCCTCACGCGACAGAAGCTCGACCGAGCCCATCTCGCGCAGGTACATCCGCACTGGGTCGTCGGTGCGGTCCAGCGTCTCGGTCGTGGCGCCCGCCACCGCGATCTCGCGGCTGGTGGAGGTTTCGACCAGCTCGCCCGCGGCGGGCGCTTCGCCTTCCTCGACCTCTTCGTCCTCGATGATGTTGATGCCCATTTCGGACAGCATCGACATCACGTCTTCGATCTGCTCGGACGAGACCTGTTCCGGCGGCAGGACCGTGTTCAGCTGGTCATAGGTGATGTACCCACGCTCCTTGGCGTCGGCGATCATCTTCTTGACCGCCGCCTGGCTCATGTCGAGCGAGACGTCCGCGTCATCGGCTTCCGGCTTTGCGTCGTCGGTGTCCTTGAGGGCCATGCGTGCTCCTTGGGCGCGAATCGGGGCGAGGCTTGTCGAATCAATAACGCGAATCAGGCCGGGGGAAAGGCCGAATCAGCGGTTTTTCTTGACCCAGACCTGGCTATCGATCAGGGATTGCAGATGTCTTGACAGGGCGGCGCGGTCTTCGCCGAGGTCCGAACTGTCCGTGGTGCCGGTTTTTTCCGACCGGTGGCGGGCTTCGGCGGCCTGTGACAGGCGCCAGGTCAGGCCTTCGTCGGGCAGGCCGTCCATATCCTCCATCGCGTCTTCGATTTCCCGGCGCGCACCCCGGCGGGCCTCAAGCTTCGCGAGTTCCTCGGCCAGGCACAGGGCGGCGAGCTCATCATCTTCGCGGTTGCGGATCGGGGGTGCGATGGCGACATGGGGACGCTTGAGGAGCGCGTCAAGGGCGGCGGGGGCGGAAGCGGCGATCTTTGCGTGCAGGTCGGGCATGTCGGCGCCCGCCAGGATCATCTGGCGGAGCGTGTCGTGGTCGTCCCCGGTCAGGTCCAGCCGTTCCAGAGCGGATTCAAAGCGGTGGATGAGGGCGGGGTGGAGGATCAGGGTGGCGAGGATCACCGCCTCGCGCAGGGTCTCCTCGACCGGCCCCTGCGCCTGGGCGAGGAGGGAGGAGCGCGTGGTCGCGAGCGCACCGCCCGGTGGGGCGAACTTGCCGCGGCCGGGGCGGAAGGGGCCGGGCTGGAAGGGGCGGGCTTGGGTGGTCCCGAACAACTCCAGCCGCAGGCGCTTCATCTCCTCGCCGTAATGCGCCTTGATCGAGGGGTCGGTGATCCGGGCGAGGTGGGTGCGCAGCACCTTGTCCAGCGCCGCGCGGCGTTCGGGGCTGTCGAAGACGCGGCCTTCGGTTTCCCTTTGCCAGAGGAGTTGGACCATGGGCTTCGCCTGGTCGAGCACGGCCTGCATCGCGGGGGCCCCTTGTGCCTTGATCAGGTCGTCGGGGTCCATGCCCCCGGGCAGGATGGCGATGCGGAGGGCCTTCCCGGCCTCCAACAGCGGCAGGGCGAGGTCGATGACCCGATGCGCGGCGGCGATCCCGGCCTTGTCGCCGTCCAGCGCCATGATCGGCTCGTCGGCGATGCGCCAGATCATCCGCAGCTGGTCTTCGGTGACCGCCGTCCCAAGGGGGGCTACCGCGGCGGTGAAGCCAGCCTCAGAAAGGGCGATCACGTCCATGTAGCCTTCGGCGACGATGAGCGGCTTGCCCTTCCCTGCGGCCTCGCGCGCGGGGGAGTGGTTGAAGAGGTTGCGGCCCTTGTCGAAAAGCTCCGTCTCGGGGCCATTCAGGTATTTCGCCTGAACGTTCGGGTCCAAAGTCCGGCCGCCAAGGCTGATCGGGCGGCCCCGCGTGTCCTTGATCGGGAAGATGATCCGGGCGCGGAAGCGGTCGTAAAGCGAGCCATCGTCTGCCTTTGCGATGAGGCCGGAGGCGACCATCAGGTCCGGCGATATCCCCTTGGCGGCCAGCGCGTCCTTCAGCGCGTGGCGCGAGGCGGGGGCCCAGCCGATGTCCCAGCGGTCCCAGGCGGCCTCGGTCAGGCGGCGTTTCTGCGACAGGTAAGTGCGCGCCTCGGCCCCTGCGGCGGTCTTCAGCTGCAGGCGGTAGAACTTGATCGCCTCGTCCATGACCTGTTGCAGAAGCGTCCGCCGGTCCGCCCGCTCGGCGGCCTTAGGGTCGCGGGCGGGCATCTGCATCCCGGCCTCGCGGGCTAGGATTTCCACCGCCTCCATGAAGCCGGTGTTTTCCGATTCCTTCACGAAGGTGACGGCGTCGCCCTTCGCGTGGCAGCCGAAGCAGTAGTAGTAGCCCTTGCGGTCGTCGACGTGGAAGCTGGCGGATTTCTCCTGGTGGAACGGGCAGGGCGCCCAGAAGTCGCCCTTCGCCAGGTTCGACTTGCGCATGTCCCAGGTAACCTTCCTGCCCACGATGGAGGAAAGCGTGACGCGGGTGCGGAGTTCGTCGAGGAATCCGTTCGGCAGGGACATGGGACAGATATGGCGCGAGGAGCCTGACGAGTCGAGGGTGGAAGCCCCGTGGGTTTCACACCCCCGGACCCCCGTGGGATACTTGTGGAAGAGAAAGCCGGGGGGCGGTCACAGCCCCAGCCGGTCCCGCATCGCGTACCAGGTCATCGCGGTCACAAGAAGCGGCCAGCGGAAGGCCGCGCCGCCGGGAAAGCGGTATTGCGGGAGGCTCGCCATCAGGTCGAATCGCTCCATCTGGCCTGCGGTGGCTTCGGCCATCAGTTTCCCCGCAAGGGTGGCCATTGCGACCCCGTGGCCGGAGTAGCCGGAGGCGGAGAGGACGTTCTGGCCGGGTCTGGTGAAGCAGGGCATCCGGTTGACGGTGATCGCCAAGGTGCCGCCCCAGGCGTAGTCGATCCGGGTTCTGGCCAGTTGCGGATAGACCTGCAGCATTGGTTTCGAGACGGTCTTGATGATTTCCGGGAAGCGGTAGCCATAGCTTTCCCCCCCGCCGAAGAGGAGGCGGTTGTCTTCGGATAGCCGCCAGTAGTTCACGACGAAGCGGGTGTCGGCGACGGCGACGGGTTCCGACAGGATGTCGCGCGCCCGTTCACCCAAAGGTTCCGTTGCGACGATGAAGTTGTTGATCGGCATGACTTTTGCCGAAACCTTCGGGGAAAGCTGGCCAAGGTAGCCGTTCCCCGCCAGGATCACCGTGGCGCAGTCGACGTGGCCCGATGGGGTGCGGACGACTGGGCGTGGCCCCGGTTCGACCCGGTGGACTTCGGAGAGTTCGTGGATGCGGACTCCGGCCTTGGCCGCCGCCTGCGCCAGGCCGATGGCGTAGTTCAGGGGGTGCAGGTGGCCCGCGTCGCGGTCGATCTCGCCGCCGACATATTCGGTCGATCCGATCAGGCGGCGGATGCCGGTTCGGTCAAGCGATTCAATGTGCTGGTAGCCGTAATCTCGCCGCAGCTTTTCCGCGTAAGCGTGGGCGTCGCGGACCTCGGATTCGCTGCGGCAGGCATGGGCGATGCCGGGGTAGAAGGTGACCGGCATGGCGTGATCGCGGACGAGCGTCTTGACCAGGGTCTTCGCTTCCTCGGCCAGGTCCCAGAGGCGGTGGGCGTT
>JBJTSJ010000122.1:0-2666 GCA_046076605.1 Tabrizicola sp. | reverse complement strand
GGCGCGCAATCCGGCGCTGAACGCCGTGGTGCTGGTGCAAGAGGGCGTGGCGCGCAAGGCGATTGCCGACGGCCTGCCGCCCGGGCCGTTCCGGGGCGTGCCGTTCCTGATCAAGGACCTGGGCTGCGAAGCGCGCGATTTCCCGTCGCACAACGGCTCACGCCTGTTCGCGAACACGGTCTACCGGCGCGATTCGGCGATCTACGAACGGATCCGCGCGACCGGCGTGGTCACCTTCGGTCGCACGACCAGTCCCGAAGGCGGGATCGGCGCGGCGACCGAGGCCGCCGTGTATGGCGGACCAACGCGGAACCCCTGGAACCTGGACCATACCTCGGGCGGGTCCTCTGGCGGGGCCGCGGCGGCAGTCGCGGCGGGGATCGTCGCATTCGCGCATGGGTCGGACGGGGGCGGGTCGGTGCGGATACCGGCCGCGTCTTGCGGCCTCTTCGGGTTCAAACCCACGCGGGCGCGGCTGCCGGACGGACCCTATGCCGGCGAAGGCTGGGCCGGGATGGCGATTGACGGCTTCCTGACCCGGTCGGTCCGCGACACGGCGGTGATGCTGGACGCCTGCGAAGGCGCTGACCTTGGCGCGCCCTATGTTGCGCCAGCGCTGACCCGGGGCCATGCCGCCGCGATTAGCCGCCCGCCCCGCCGCCTGCGCGTGGCGATCTGTGACACTACCCTGACCGGTGACCCGATCCACCCCGAAGTGGCCGAGGCGGTCCGCGCCGCAGGTCGGTTGCTGGAAAGCCTGGGGCACCATGTCGAACCGGCCCGGCCCAAGGCCGACGTGCCGATGATGATGCGGGCCTGGACAGACATCGTCGGGATCGGCACCGCCTTGTCGATCCGGTCGAAGCTGGGCGACCGCCCGCCCCGCGCCGACGAGGTCGAGGGGGTGGGTCGCGGCGCCTGGGCCTATGCGCAGACGCTGCACCCGACCCGCTATCTGCAGGCGGCGGGCGAGATTCATGCCTTCGGCCGCCAGATGGCCGCCTTCTTCGAACCCCAAAACGGCAGCGGGCCGGACATCCTGTTGTCCGCCACCCTGGCCGAACCCCCGGCGCGGGTGGGCCGCTTTGCGCATGATACCGAGGACTACGTCGCGTATCGCGTCGGACCGAATGGCATCTTTGCCTACTCCCCCTTCTGCGCCGTCTTCAACGCCAGCGGGCAACCGGCGGCCAGCCTGCCCCTGGGCTGGTCCGCCTCGGGCTTACCGATCGGCGTCCATCTTGCCGCCGCTTTTGGCCAGGATGAGCTGCTGATCGGGCTGTGCGCAGAAGTTGAGCGCGCCGCGCCCTGGGCCGCGAAAAGAGCAGCGATGGCCGACTGACGGCAAAGGAATCGCTTGTCGGGAAAGAAAGTTTCCGCCCAATATGATCAAACGTTCGGGGATTTATGGGGGTGTCCGTGGCCGATGAGCTGGTGATCTCGGCCCGGAATGTCGTGAAGGCATTCGGGCAAGGCGCAAGCGCGGTGCGGGCGCTGGACGATGTGTCCGTGGACATCCGGCGGGGCGAGTTCTTCACGCTGCTTGGACCCTCGGGCTGCGGCAAGACCACGCTTCTGCGCCTGATTGCCGGGTTCGAGATGCCGACCGAGGGCACGATCCTTCTCGACGGGGCCGACATCACCACGCTGCCGCCGAACAAGCGCCCGGTGAACACGGTCTTCCAAAGCTATGCCCTCTTCCCGCATCTGACCGTGGCGCAGAACGTGGCCTTCGGGCTGGAGATGTTGGGAAAACCCGCCGCGGAGGTGAAAGCGCGCACGTCGCAGATGCTGGCGCTGGTCAAGCTGGACAGCTTTGCCAGCCGCAAGGTCAGCCAGTTGTCGGGCGGGCAACAGCAGCGCGTGGCTCTGGCCCGCGCGCTGGCCCCGGCGCCGAAGGTGCTGCTGCTGGACGAACCCCTCTCTGCGCTGGACCTGAAGCTGAGGCAGGCCATGCAGATCGAACTGAAGCGCCTGCAAACGGAAACCGGCATCACCTTCATCTTCGTGACACACGACCAGGAAGAAGCGCTGACCATGTCGGACCGGATCGCCGTAATGTCGAACGGCAAAATCCAGCAGGTCGGGACCGCGAAAGAGATCTACATCCACCCGAAGAACCGCTTTGTCGCGAGTTTCATCGGCGAGACGAACTTCCTGCACGGCAAGGCCGAAGCGGGTGCCCTGCGGCTTGGAACGGGCGAGAGGGTCGAGGTTCCGGGCCTGCCTGCGGGCGGCGAGGCGACCGTCAGCGTCCGGCCCGAACAGGTGCGGCTCGCCCTGCCTTCGGATGGGCTGAAGGCTACGGTGCGGCAGCTTGTCTATTTCGGCACCGACACACACTGCCACCTCGCGCTTGCCGACGGGACCGAGGTTGTGGCGCGCCTGCAAAGCCCTGCCACGGGCGAGGCCGGGCTGTCCGAGGGACAGGCCGTGGGCCTCCGCTTTGCCGACGGTGCGGTCCAGCGGGTGGAGGACTGACGATGAGCCCCGCCGAGGAACATGCGATCCGCACCTCGGCCCGCCACGGCTGGCTTCTGTCGACCCCGGCACTGATCGTGCTGGCCATCGCGGCCATCGGCCCGCTGATGATCGTGGTGATCTATTCCTTCCTTGAGGCTGGAACACACGGCAACGTGGTCTGGAACTTCTCGACCGAGGGTTGG
>JBJTSJ010000121.1:0-8310 GCA_046076605.1 Tabrizicola sp. | reverse complement strand
CGACCGACGAATTCCGGGATCAGACCGAACTTCAAGAGGTCCTCGGGTTCCAGTTCCTTGAACAGCTCACCCACCGTGCGTTCTTCCGGCCCCTTCACATCGGCGCCAAAGCCGATGCCCGAGCCCTTGTTGCGCTGCGCGATGATCTTTTCCAGACCCGCAAAGGCGCCGCCGCAGATGAAGAGGATGTTCGTCGTGTCGACCTGCAGGAATTCCTGCTGCGGATGCTTGCGGCCGCCCTGCGGGGGAACGCTGGCGACAGTGCCTTCCATGATCTTCAGAAGCGCCTGCTGCACGCCCTCGCCGCTGACGTCGCGGGTGATCGAGGGGTTGTCAGACTTGCGGGTGATCTTGTCGACCTCGTCGATGTAGACGATGCCGCGCTGCGCGCGTTCGACGTTGTATTCTGAGGCCTGCAGAAGCTTCAGGATGATGTTTTCGACGTCTTCACCAACATAGCCCGCTTCGGTCAGCGTGGTGGCATCCGCCATCGTGAACGGCACGTCCAGGATGCGGGCCAGGGTCTGCGCGAGCAGGGTCTTGCCGCAGCCGGTCGGGCCGATCAGCAGGATGTTCGACTTCGACAGCTCGATGTCGGTCTTCGAGGAATGGTTCAGCCGCTTGTAGTGGTTGTGGACCGCGACCGAGAGCACGCGCTTGGCGTGGATCTGGCCGATCACGTAGTCGTCCAGCACCTTGCAGATTTCGCGGGGGGTCGGCACGCCATCCGAGGATTTCAGACCGGTGGTCTTCGTCTCCTCGCGGATGATGTCCATGCAAAGTTCGACGCATTCGTCGCAGATGAAGACGGTCGGACCCGCGATCAGCTTGCGCACCTCGTGCTGGCTCTTGCCACAGAACGAGCAGTAAAGGGTGTTCTTGCTATCGCCACCGCTGTTATTCGCCATCCGCAGTCCTCTAACTTTGCAAGCAAGTCCCCGCGCCGCAGGGCCGGTGCCTTGTGGGTAAGTCTAGGCCAACCCCCAAGGCACCACAATCCGAAAAACCCAACCGGAAATTCGATCGGAAAAGGGGCGTCATTTCGACGTATCGTCGGCCTTTCCACGGCTTTCCAGGATCTGGTCGATCAGGCCCCAGGCCTTGGCATCCTCAGCCGACATGAAGTTGTCGCGTTCCAGCGCAGCCTCGACCGTGTCGTAGTCATTGCCGGTGTGCTTGACGTAGATCTCATTCAACCGCCGCTTCAGTTTCTCGGTTTCACGGGCGTGAATCATGATGTCCGTCGCCTGGCCCTGATAGCCGCCCGAAGGTTGATGAACCATGACCCGAGAGTTCGGCAGCGAGAAGCGCATGCCCTTTTCGCCCGCGGTCAGGAGGAGCGAGCCCATCGAAGCCGCTTGGCCGATCACCAGGGTCGAGACCTTGGGCCGGATGTACTGCATGGTGTCGTAGATTGAGAGACCCGAGGTCACCACGCCGCCGGGCGAGTTGATGTACATCGAGATTTCCTTGGTCGGGTTTTCCGATTCAAGGAACAGAAGCTGGGCGCAGATCAGGCTGGACATGCCGTCATGCACCGGGCCGCCCAGGAAGATGATCCGCTCCTTCAGCATGCGGCTGAAGATGTCATAGGCGCGTTCGCCCCGGCTCGTCTGTTCGACGACCATGGGGACGAGCGTGTTCATGTAATGGTCAACGGGATCGCGCATCGGTGCCTGCCTCTTTTCAGTCGTTCGAGGAATATCGTCGAATGTATTGCCAGAGTCTTAGTGGGGTGGAACGGGGGCTGCAAGGGCACCTCCATGCGTTTGGGTTCTGCACTGGTGCAGGCTTGAAACGGGGGGGCGCTGCCCTAAACCCCGAACATGTTCATACCGAACCGCGCTGCGGGCCTTGACCGCCTGACCGATTTCCTGCCCCGCGCGGGCCGCGACTATGCCGTTCTGCGCAACCTTGACCTGCCGGGTCATCCGCATGTGTCGGTGCTATCGCCCTGGCTGCGGCATCGGCTGGTGACCGAGGCCGAGGTGATCGACGCGGTGCTGTGCACCCATCCGAACGGGGCCGAGAAGTTCCTGGCCGAGGTCTGGTGGCGGACTTACTGGAAGGGTTGGCTCGAGTTGCGGCCGGGCATCTGGGCTTCCTACGGCCAAGGCGTGAAAGCGGGCCTGAACCGGCTGGCAGCGGAACCGGGCCTGGCCGCGCGGGCCGAGGCAGCGATGCTTGGCGAGACAGGGATTCCAGGGTTTGACGACTGGGCGCAGGAGCTGGTTGCGACGGGTTACCTGCACAACCATTCGCGGATGTGGTTCGCCTCGATCTGGATCTTCACCTTGCGCCTGCCGTGGGAACTGGGGGCGGATTTCTTCCTGCGGCATTTGATCGATGGCGATCCGGCGTCGAACACACTGTCCTGGCGCTGGGTGGCGGGGCTGCACACGCCGGGCAAGACCTATCTGGCGACGGCGGAAAACATTGCGATGAACACGCGGGGACGGTTTCGGCCCGAGGGGTTGACGGTGGAGGCCCCTGCCCTGACGATGCCGCCCTTGCCCGCCCCGGGCCCTGCACCGCAGGGCGACAGTCTGGATCCGACCGCGCCGAGCCTGCTCTTGGTGACCGAAGAGGACCTGAGCCCGGAATTCCTGCTGGATCAAGGGTTTTGCCCCCGGTCGGTAGCGGTTCTGTCCTGCGTGGCGGGCCGCTCTCCCTTGGCCGTGGCAGACCGGGTAAGGGGCTTTACCGCTGCGGCGATTGACGATGCGTTGGCGCGCATTCGGGCAGTAGGGTCCCCGCGATTTGGCACGGGCGACCTGTCTGCCCTCCTGGACCTGGCCGAGGCCGAAGGCGTGAAGCAGATCGTCACCCCCTATGCCCCGACCGGGCCGGTGGCCTCTGCCCTGTCCGACCTGGCGCGTCTGGCCAAGCCGCGCGGTATCACGCTGGTCCGCGTCCTGCGCGAGCATGACCGGCAGGCCTGGCCGCATGCGACCCACGGCTTCTTCCGGTTTCGCGAGGCGGTGATGGGCTAGCGCCCCTGGCGAAAGGTCCGCGCCGCCAAAGTGACCCGCGCGGCGGCCGTCACCAAGCACAGCGCGCCGAAGGTCCAGGCGAGGGGCACGAACAGCGCGGGCCAGAGCGCGAGGATGAGGAAGGCCAGGATCGTCTCGGTCCCCTCCATCAACCCGGCGGTGAAATAGAGCGATTTCTCGCCCCGGCTGCGGGTCTGCAGGCCGTGCTTTTCGGCCAGGATCGCATAGCCAAGGAAGGTCGCGGCGTTGACGTAGAAGCTGAACAGAAGGAAGGCCCCGGCGACGGCATTTGCGTCGGGATCGCGGAGGACGAAGGCCAGCGGCACCGCGCCGTAGAAGAGGAAGTCGCAGACGATATCGAGATAGCCGCCGAAGTCCGACTTGCCCCGCGCCCGGGCCACCGCCCCGTCCAGGCCGTCGGCGACGCGGCTGGACAAAAGCACCAGTGCCACCCACAGGCCCGACGAGCCCGCCCAGATCAGCCCCGCCGCCGCCAGACCCAGCGCCAGTCCGGCCAGCGTCACCATGTCAGCCGAGGCGCCCCGCGCGGCAAGCCAGCGTCCACTCCGGTTCAGCGGCGCATCGATCACCCCGCGCATCAAGCCGTCCAGCATCCGTCCCCCCGTGTGTTTCAGCATCCTTTCCCGCCAGGGTCGGCAAGAAAAGTCACGTTTGCGCGGGCAGGGCCGGCAGGCTGTCGCTTACTCTCCCTTAAGCGGAGTGATCTTTCTCCAGTTCTCGCATATTTCACCATTTGCGCCACATTCCGCCCGATTCCGGCCCCACTGTTCTGTGATTGGTAAATGGCGCCACTCTTTGGGGACATCACATGCTGCGACGTTCGACCTATGCGGCTTTGGCCGCTGCGGCCCTGCTTTGCCTGGGATCTGCCGCCCAGGCCGGATGCACGATTCCATCCGGTGCCGATGCGATGCAAAAAGAACTCATGAGCCACCTGAACGCCGAACGGAAAGCCCGCGGCCTGCCCGCGCTGGTCCTGTCGGCAAAGCTCGACAAGGCGGCGCAGGGCCATGCCTGCGACAACGCCAAGCGGAAATCGATCAGCCATACCTCGTCGGATGGCGGCACGCTGAAAACCCGCCTGCGCAAGGCAGGCTATTCCTTCCGCACGGCGGCCGAGAATACCGGTCGTGGCTTCGCCTCGGGAGCACGGGCGGTGGAATGGTGGATGAATTCGCCGAAGCACAAGGACAACATCCTGTTGCGCAAAGCGCGTGAAGTGGGCGTCGGCATCGCCGTCAGCCCGGCGCCGGACAGCAAGCTGCACTGGATCATCGTGGTCGGCGCGTCAAAATAATCAGCGCGCGATCACCAGTTCCGCCTTCAGCCCGCCCAGGGTTTCGCTGTCGGACAGGCGCAAGGCCCCGCCATGGCTTAGCGCGATGTCCGCAGCGATAGACAGCCCCAGCCCGACCCCCGCCCCCCGGTTCGGATCTCGTGAGGCCTCCAGCCGTGTGAAGGGCCGTAGGGCCTCCTCGCGCAAGTCAGCCGGGATACCCGGCCCATCGTCCTCGACCGCGATGCGCAGGCTGCGGTCCTGGAAGACCAGCCGCAGTTCCACCTTGTTGCCATAGCGCTGCGCATTGGTGATCAGGTTCTCGATGGCCCGAACTATGGCCTGGGGCCGCAGCATGACCGGCTCGGCCTCGCCATCCACCGCCACAAGTCGTGCCCCGGTCTGTTCGGCGACGCCCTCCAACAGGGCGACCACATCGGTGGATTCGGACCCTTCCATGGCGTCGCCCCGCACAAAGGCGAGGAACTCGCCGACCATCCGCTCCATCTGCACGACATCGGCCTGCAGCGCTGCGACCTCGGCATCCTCGGGCATCAGCGACAGCGCAAGCCGCATGCGGGTCAAGGGGGTGCGCAGGTCGTGGCTGACCCCGGACAGCATCAGCGTCCGCTGCTCGATCTGCCGTTCGATCCGGGCGCGCATGTCCAGAAAAGCCCGCCCCGCCGCCCGCACCTCCAGCGCGCCACGCGGGCGGTACTTGACGGTTCGCCCCTTGCCGAACGCCTCGGCCGCTTCGGCAAGCTTGGTGATCGGTCGCAACTGCCGCCGCAGGAAATAGTAGGCGACCACGGTCAAGAGAACGGACGCAAAGATCATCAGCACGATCAGCTGATGCGGGTTTGCTGCCGACATCCTCCGCCGACTGACTTCGGCCTGAACCGGGCCAAGCGGGCTGTCAAAGCGCAGGTTGACCATGCGGTCTTCGGCCGTCAGGTCGACCGCGACCAGTTCGGGCAGGCTGTCCCGCAACGTCGTGATGATCGTATTCCCCGACAGGTCGATCCGGTTCTTCCGGTCCACGACTGGCGTGTCTTCGCCTGCTGGGATGGTCAGAGTGATCTGCAAGGCCGTCGCCAGGGGCGTCACATGCTGTTCTGCAGCCGCAAGCGAGGGGCTGTCCGCAATCTCGTCCATCAGGAAACGTAAGTCGATCGCCACCCCTTGCGTCATCTGCCGGGTCACGTCTTCATAGAAGCGCTGGATGAACTCGGTCGAAAAGACCAGCTGAATGGCCAGGATCGGCACGATCAGGATCAGCGCCGCGCGGCCGTAAAGGCCCCTGGGAAGAAGACGTTGCAAGACCGACATCACTGACCAGCCTAACCGCCCCCTGTCCCTTTGGAAAGCCATCCGACCGCCCCATGATGACGTCAGACCCGCCGATCCGCTGCCTTCTGGCCCCCAATCCCTCGCCGCTGACCGGGGCCGGAACCAACACCTGGCTTGTCGGGGCCACCGGCATTGCGGTGATCGATCCAGGCCCCGACGATCCCAGGCATCTGGCCGCCATCCTTGCCTCGGTCGGTCCGGGCCAACGGATCGAGCAGATCATCATCACCCATGCCCATCTGGACCACTCGGCCCTAGCGCCACGTCTGGCAGCGGCGACCGGCGCACAAGTCCTTGCATTCGGCACTGCAACGTCGGGACGAAGCCCGCTGATGGCCCGGCTAGCCCCCGACCTACCCGACCACGGCGAAGGCCTGGACCGCAGCTTTGTGCCGGACCTTCTCGTTCGGGATAGAGAGACAGTGGCGGGTCCGGACTGGTCGCTGGAGGCCATTCACACGCCGGGGCACCTGGGCGGCCATCTTTGTCTGGCGCTCGGCCTGACGCTGTTCTCTGGCGACCACGTCATGGGTTGGTCGACCTCGATCGTCTCGCCGCCGGACGGCGACATGGGGGATTATATGGCGTCGCTGCAGCGTCTGACCGGAACCATATGGAACCGCTTTCTTCCCGGCCATGGCGATCCGATTGCCGATCCACAAAGCCGCCTCGCCGAACTTGTGGCCCACCGTCAGGGGCGCGAAAGGCAGATCCTGGCGGCCCTGGGCGATGGACCTTCCCGTGTCACGGACCTGACGACGCGAATCTATTCCGGCACACCAAGCCAGCTGCTTCCAGCCGCGGCCCGCAACGTTCTGGCGCATCTTATTGATCTTGCGTCTAGAAACCTTATCAGCGCGCAGCCTTCACTACATCCGGACGCCGTGTTTCGCCTGACCTGACCTTCTGCGCATTTTCCCCGGTTTTGCCCCTTGCCGCCTCTGGCACGCCTTGCTATAGACCCCGCGGTGTTCCGGCGTAGCTCAGCGGTAGAGCAGTTGACTGTTAATCAATTGGTCGTAGGTTCGATCCCTACCGCCGGAGCCAAAAATCCATTAAAATACAGAACGTTAGTAGGCGACCCTTAGCGTCGGCTTCTTTCGTTTCTCGGCCGGTCACTGGATTTGTCACAGTCGCGACAGGCTCTAGGCGCACGTGGCGCCTGCGGACTTCTCGTTTTTCGCAGCGCCCTCCAACTCAGCGAAGTGGTTCGTGGATGCCTAGAGAAAGGACCCTGCTTCGGCTTATCCATCGAGATGGCCGCATCAGACGTTGGTCCACGGGTGGTTGGGTTTGGTCAGTTTGTGTTCGATCCCGTTCTGGACTTGCCCTGTTTTTGTGGAGAGCGTCTAGCTCACTTCCCGGGCCTTTCGCTCGAAGGCGATTGGGCTCTGGAAGCCGAGCGATGAATGCCGCCTGACGGGGGTATAGAACCCGTCGACGTATCCGGCGACGGCGTTTTCTGCCTGCTGGCGGGATTGCCAGGCGACCGGCCAGATCAGCTCCGACTTGATGGTCTTGAAGAACCTTTCCACCATCGAGTTGTCGTAGCAGTTTCCGCGCCCGCTCATAGAGATCAGGATGCCGCGTCTGCGGAGCAGCGCCTGATAGTCGACCGAGCAGTATTGTGATCCCCGATCCGAATGATGAACCAGCCCCGGTGCCGGGTTGCGAGCCACCAGAGCACGGCGCAGGGCTTCGACGGCGAGATCGCGCTTCAGCCGTGCCGTGCGATGCCGCCCGATCTCATGGCCATCGTCGACGAGGTCGCGGTGCATGCGGGGACTGCAATAGGTGTCTTTCGACAGCGCGAAGGCCGTCCGGATATGCGCCAGATAGACCATGTCCTGCTGCTGGCGCAGGCAAGCAGGCCGTTCCAGCCAGGCGAAAAAGCCGCTCTGACTGACCCCGCGGACACGACACAACCGGCTGATCGGGAAGCTGGCGGTCTCCGCTTCCATGAAGCCGAAGGTCATCCGTGGCGAGTTCTCTCGAACCAATGGCGTTCACCCGCCACATCCCTCTTTCGCGAAGAAGGCTGCGGCTTTTTTTAAGATGTCGCGCTCCTGCTTGAGGACCGCATTCTCCCGCCGCAGCCGCTTCAACTCGGCATGGACATCGACGGGTGCCTCACTCGGCTCACCGACATCACGCTCCTCTCTCAGCCACCGCGTCAGCGTCGACAGTCCAATGCCCAGATCCTCCGCGAACTCCCGTCGCGTCCGACCGCTGGTCAGCGCCAGCCGCACCGCTTCACGCCGAAATTCCGGCGTCGGTCTGTTCCCGTTTCCCATAGAACACCTCCTGGTTCCTCAGTTGGTGCTCTCCACTTTCTCCGGGCAAGTCCACTTCCGTGCTACGATGCTTTCGCCTCGAGCAAGTTTTTTTCGCTGAGGCGCGCGCGCGTGACTGATCCCCCTGTGATCGCAAGGCGGGAGCTATGGCAGGTTGTGTGGTGCATGCGCGTGGGGAAAACGTGTGTGGAATGGCAACAAAGATCCAAGTTAATACTTTGAGGAATAATGGTTTTTCTTGAGACAAGAAAGGTGGCGGAGACGAAGGGATTCGAACCCTCGAGACCCTTTAGAGGTCTGCGCCCTTAGCAGGGGCGTGCCTTCGACCACTCGGCCACGTCTCCGCCTGCCCGTTTATCGGGGCGGGGCAGCCGGG
>JBJTSJ010000120.1:0-12670 GCA_046076605.1 Tabrizicola sp. | reverse complement strand
TACCTGACCTCGGTCGCATCCGATCAGGTCAAGGAAGGCCGTGTCGCCGGGGAATGGCTTGCGGGCACCGTCGGCGACAAGCCGTGCAACATCGTCGAACTGCAGGGCACCGTTGGCTCGTCCCCCGCGATCAACCGCAAGCAGGGCTTTGAAGAAGCACTGGCGGGCAAGGCCAACCTGACCATCACCCGCAGCCAGACCGGCGACTTCACCCGCTCCAAGGGCAAGGAAGTGATGGAAGGCTTCATCAAGGCCGAAGACGGCGGCAAGAACATCTGCGCGGTCTACGCCCACAACGACGACATGGCGGTGGGTGCGATCCAGGCGATCAAGGACGCGGGCCTGAAGCCCGGCTCGGACATCCTGGTCGTGTCGATCGACGCCGTGCCCGACATCTTCGCCGCGATGGTCGCTGGTGAAGCCAATGCCACTGTAGAGCTGACCCCGAACATGGCAGGCCCGGCCTTCGCGGCGCTGGACGCCTACCTGAACAACGGCACCGTGCCCGAGAAGTTCATCATCACGGAATCGAAGCTGTACACCCCCGCCGACGATCCGCAGGGCGAATACGATCGTCGCAAAGGCCTTGGTTACTAGGTTTCCTCGCCAAGGTGCCGCCGGGCAAAGCTGAGGGGCTTTGCCCGGCGGAATTGCTTTATCCGCAGGATCAGCGGACAGTTGACGGAAATCTGGGGGGTGGACATGTCCGAGGCAGCCGCAAGGCCGGTGCTTGAGGCGCGGGGGATCGTCAAGGTCTTCGGCCAGCACCGCGCATTGGACACGGTGGATTTCACCGCCAACGCCGGCGAGGTCCACGCGCTTCTGGGGGAAAACGGCGCGGGCAAGTCGACGCTGATCAAGATCCTGACCGGTGCCTATCAGCCCGACGCGGGCGAGCTTCTGCTGGAGGGAGCGCCCATTTCCCTACGCGACCCGCTGCATGGCCAGGGCTTCGGGATCGGCACGGTCTATCAGGAGGTGAATCTCCTCCCCAACCGCTCGGTCGCCGAAAACCTGTTTCTCGGCCGCCAGCCGACCCGCTTTGGCCTGGTCGACCGTAAGAACATCGACACCCAGGCCAAGGCACTACTCGCGCGCTATGGCCTGGACATCGACGTCCGGGCCGAGCTGTCCGAATACTCCGTCGCCGTCCAGCAGATCGTCGCCATCGCCCGCGCGGTGGAACTGTCGGGCAAGGTGCTGGTGCTGGACGAACCTACCGCGAGCCTCGACCGGAACGAGGTGCAACGCCTGTTCGACGTCGTGCGGGGCCTCAAGGCCAAGGGCCTAGCGATCATCTTCATCACCCATTTCCTGGATCAGGTCTTTGACCTCGCCGACCGCGTCACCATCCTGCGCAACGGCAAACGTGTTTCCAGCCAACCCCTGAACACGCTGAACACCACCGATGTCGTCCGTATGATGCTGGGCAAGGACGTGGCCTTCGACCACCACCCGACCGCTTTGGCCGGGGGCACGAAGGGCCAGGTTCGCGTCGCCTTCCAGGGCCTGAACCGCAAAGGCCTTTTGCCCTTTGACCTCCAGGTCCACGAAGGCGAAGTGGTGGGCGTCGCAGGCCTTCTCGGCTCGGGCCGGACCGAGGTCGCGCGGCTGATGTTCGGCGTCGATGGGGCGGACGGCGGGCAGGTGCTTGTGGACGGCAAGCCCGTCACCATCCGCAACCCCGCACAGGCCGTCGCCGCAGGCTTCGGCTTCTGCCCGGAAGACCGCAAGATCGACGGCATCTTTGGCGACCTCTCCGTCCGCGAAAACATCATCATTGCGCTGCAGGCCAAGCTCGGCTGGTTCAAGGCGCTCAACCGCGAGGACCAGGTGGAACTCGCCGGCCGCTATGCCGAGGCGCTGGACATCCGCGCCGCGAACCACGACATGCCGGTGAAACTTCTCTCCGGCGGCAACCAGCAGAAGGTGATCCTCGCCCGCTGGCTGGCCATCGACCCAACCTTCCTGATCCTGGACGAACCCACCCGCGGCATCGACGTGGGCGCACATGCCGAAATCGTCCGCACCATCAACCGGTTGCGCGAAGAGGGGCTGGCGCTTTTCGTCATCTCCTCAGAACTCGACGAAGTCGTCGCCTATTCCAACCGCGTCGTCGTGATGCGCGACCGCGAGATGGTGGCCGAGCTTGACGGCGACCGGATCGCCCCCGACGCCATCGTCCAGGCCATCGCCGGAACCCCGCAGGAGACCCGCCCGTGACCCGCCCGACCGTCGATATCCGGCCTACGACCCAGCCGCCGATGCCACCGTCGCGGCCCTTGACCCATTTCATCACCCGGCCCCAGGTCATCGCGCTGGCCGCTGTGCTGCTGGTCAACTGGATCCTCTTCCCCGGCTTCTTCACCATCACCTGGCAGGACGGCCGCTTCTTCGGCAGTCTGATCGACGTCCTGAACCGCGGCGCGCCTGTAGCGATCCTGGCCATCGGCATGACCATGGTCATCGCCACCAAGGGCGTCGACCTGTCCGTCGGCGCCGTCATGGCAATCAGCGGGGCCACCGCCGCCGTCATGGTCACTTCGGGCTACCCGGCCTGGCTTGCTGTCCTGGCCGCCCTGGGCGCGGGGCTGGTTGCGGGCCTGTGGAACGGCATCCTCGTCACCGTTTTGGAGATCCAGCCGATCATTGCCACCCTGGTCCTGATGGTCGCGGGCCGCGGCCTCGCCCAGCTGATCACCGAAGGCTACATTGTCACCTTCTCCGATCCCCTGCTGATCTTCATCGGCACCGGCAGCTTCCTCGGCTTCCCCATGCCCGTGATCATCGCCGCCGTCCTGATGATCGCCGCCACCCTGATTGTCCGGCGCACCGCGCTTGGGCTGCTGATCGAGGCCGTCGGCGTCAACCGATCCGCCGCCCGGTTCGCCGGGCTGTCGGCCGGTGCGCTCCTTCTGATCGTCTACACTTTCGCAGGGTTCTGCGCCGCCGTCTCTGGCCTGATTGTGGCGGGCGACATCCGCGGCGCTGACGCCAACAACGCGGGTCTCTGGCTGGAGCTTGACGCCATCCTCGCCGTCGTCATCGGCGGCACGTCCCTGATGGGCGGGCGCTTCTCGATCCCAATGGCCGTCCTTGGCGCCATGATCATCCAGGCGATGAACACCGGCATCCTGATTTCCGGCTTCTCTCCCGAATTCAACCTGGTGGTCAAATCAGCCGTCATCATCGTGATTCTCGTTCTGCAGTCGCCGCTGTCGGCGCGCATCTTCCGCCGCCTGCCCGGAGCGCTAAAATGAACCGCAGCCTGCGCCCCCTGCTGGCGACCGCCCTGATTTTCCTGTTTGCCTACATGCTGGCCGTCCTGCAGCACCCGAACATGCTGTCGACCCGGGTCCTGGGCAACTTCCTGACCGACAACGCCTTCCTCGGCATCGCCGCGGTTGGCATGACATTCGTGATCCTGTCCGGCGGGATCGACCTCTCGGTAGGGGCCGTGATCGGCTTTACCACCGTGCTGGTCGCCGTCCTGATCATGTGGGTCCAGCTTCATCCGCTGGTGGCCTTCGCGATCGCGCTGATCGTCGCCACCGCTTTCGGGGCGATCATGGGGGCCGCAATCCACTATCTTCGGGTTCCAAGTTTCATCGTCACCCTTGCGGGCATGTTCCTTGCAAGGGGGGGTGCTTCGGTCCTTTCCCCCGACTCCATTGGGATCGAGCACCCGTTCTTCACCGCCGTCCAGAAAAGCTACATCCTTCTGCCCGGCGGGGGCCGGTTGACCGTGGTCGGCATCATCATGCTGGTGGTCTTCGCCTGCGCGATCCTCCTCGCCCACCGCACCCGCTTCGGGTCCAACGTCTACGCCTTGGGCGGATCCGAAACCTCGGCCGCGCTGATGGGGGTGCCGGTCGCCCGCACCACCATCTCGATCTACGCGCTGTCGGGCTTTCTTGCGGGCCTCGCCGGGGTGGTCTTCTCGCTTTACACCTCGGCCGGATACTCGCTGAACGCGCTGGGGGTGGAGCTTGACGCCATCGCCGCCGTCGTCATCGGCGGCACGCTGCTGACCGGCGGCTACGGCTTTGTCGCGGGGACCTTCATCGGCGTGATGCTGCAGGGGTTGGTGCAAACCTACATCGTCTTTGACGGAACCCTTAGCAGCTGGTGGACCAAGATTGTCGTCGGCGTGCTTTTGTTTATGTTCATCGTGCTGCAGCGCCTGGTCTTCCGGGCCGGGCCGCGCCGAACGTAGGACCGTGGACAAGGTAAGATGAGCGAACCCGGGAGCCTGATCCGAACGCTCTCCGGGCGACAATCGGCGCGGAATTACCATTCCTACGTCATAAATGAGGTCGGCCGGGCCATCGTGTCCGGCGCCATGCCGGTCGGCTCCAGCCTGCCGGGCGATGCCGAGATGATGGCGCGCTTCGATGTGTCGCGCACCGTGCTGCGCGAGGCGCTGAAGACGCTGGAGGCCAAGGGCCTGGTCGAGGCCCGCGCCAAGGTCGGGACTCGCGTCCTCCCGCAGTCGCGCTGGAACCTGTTCGACCGGCAGATCCTGACCTGGAAACTTGAAAGCGGCCCGTCACCCGCCTTTCTGGCGGACTTTCGGCTGGTGCGCGAAAGTCTGGAACTGCAGGCGGCCCGTCAGGCGGCGCAGAACCGCGAGGCCGAGCATGTGCGTCTCCTGTACTACTGGCTGAACCAGCGCAGCGTGATGCAGCACCAGCCCGAACCCTTTGCACTGGCCGAGTTCGAGATCCACCGCGTCATCGCCGAGGCTTCCGGCAACCCGTTCCTGCGCGCCTCGTCAGCCATTCCCGAATTCGGCATCGCCCTCAGCGTGAAGGGCCAGCTGACGCCCGACCTGAACGCCCCGGACGAAGGACTGGGTGCGGCACGGACCCCGATCTACGAGGCCCTGGTCGCCGCGGTTGAACGGGGCGATCACGATCAGGCCGCCGCACAGATGGCCGAACTGCTGAAATAGCCACGCGGCGGCGCACGGCGTCCGCAACCTGTCACCCAATCAGTGCCGCTTGTTCCAGCTGGCCGAGGCGTGCTGGCGGGTGAAGTATTCGGCCATCAGCCCGATCATCATGCAGACCAGCGCGAAGTAGATGGCGTAGTCGATATGGGTAAAGCGCGGCGTGTAGTTCAGGAAGATGAACCCTCGCCCTTGGTCGATGGTGTGGAACAGCGGGTTCCAGTCGAACCAGCTGCGCCGTTCCGGTACCAGATTGTTGGCCAGCACCATCTTGCCCGAGGCGATGACATTCGCGCGCTGATACAGGGTCCGGATGATTCCCATGGCTTCGGGCTGCCAAGGCATGGCCGACAGGAACACCATGCCGATCCCGATCCCGGTGAACCACGACAAGAGGAACATTCCCAGCATGCCCACCGGCTGGTCGATCGTGATCGGGTTCCACAGCGTATGATAGACGAAAAGGATAACGGCCGCGGACAGCGTCTGCTGGTACAGCGACCCCAGCGCCGCCCCCATGATCGAGATGATCGGGTTCATCGGCGCATGCATCATCATCGGCGAGGTCGGGCCATCGGCGGCGGCAACGGCCCCGATCGCCTTGATATGCGTCATGAACATGAAGACGCCTGACATCACATACAGCATGAAGTCGCCCCGCACCGCGACCTTGCGCATGCCGAACAGGCTCATCATGAAGTACATCACCAAAAGCATGAGCAAGGCCTGGAGGATCGCCATGAACAGCCCGAGGATGGCATTGTGATGCGTCTTGCGCATCTTGCGCACGCCGGCATGGTAGATCAGTTCCAGGGTCTCGAACCCCAGGCTGAACCACGATCGTTCGATCTTCTTGGCGCGGAACATACGGATCACTCTCCTTCGGTTCGGCATCCTGCAACAGGAATTCTTGCCGTTCCGTTGACGCCGAAGGATAAGGGCGCGCGAAGCGTTGATCAATCGACACAGGAGCGGACATGAATTTTGCGGAACTGATGCCGCTTTTTCGCCAGTTGGCACTGCAGGCGGGCGACCGGATCCTGCAGGTCTACCGCCGCCCGGAGCTTGAGGTCCGTGCCAAGTCCGATGCCTCGCCAGTGACCGAGGCGGACGAGGCGGCCGATGCGGTCATCTCGGCGGGCCTCCGCGCGGCCTTCCCCTATGTGCCGCTCATCACCGAGGAACAGGCCGCCAGCCATGCCTTGACCGCGTCAACCTTCTTCATCGTCGACCCCCTCGACGGCACTAAGGAATTCATCCAGCGCCGTGGCGATTTCACCGTGAACATTGCCTATGTCCAGGACGGCGTCCCCCTGCGCGGCGTGGTCTATGCCCCCGCCAAGGACCGCCTGTTCTACACCCTGCCCGACGGCCAATCGGTCGAGGAAACGGGCCCCTTCGGCCCCACCACCGGCCCCGTGACCCCGCTCAGGGTCTCCTCCCCCGACAACGCGGCCCTCATGGTCGTCGCCTCCAAATCCCACCGCGACCAGGCGACCGACGACTACATCGCCCGCTACGCCGTCCGCGACATGACGAGCGCCGGCTCCAGCCTGAAGTTCTGCCTGGTGGCGACGGGCGAGGCCGACCTCTACCCCCGCCTTGGCCGCACGATGGAATGGGACACCGCCGCCGGCGACGCCGTCCTGCGCGGAGCAGGGGGCCATGTCGTCCGCTTTGACGACCATGCACCCCTCACCTACGGCAAGCCCGGCTGGGACAACCCCTTCTTCATCGCCTTCGCCCCCGGAGTAGCGCTGAAATGAAGACCCTGATCGCCATCCCCGCCCGCTATGCCAGTACCCGCTATCCCGGCAAACCGCTTGTCACGCTCAAGGGCCCGGACGGCGAAAAGACCCTGATCCGCCGCAGCTGGGAGGCCGCAACCGCCGTCCGCGGCATCCACCGCGTCGTCGTCGCCACCGATGACACCCGCATCGCCGGCCACGCCCAGTCCTTCGGGGCCGAGGTGGTGATGACCTCCTCCGACGCCCGCAACGGCACCGAACGCTGCGCCGAGGTGGCCGAGAGAATCCCCGGCTACGACGTCATCGTCAACCTGCAGGGCGACGCGCCCCTGACCCCGGCCTGGTTCGTCGAACACCTCGTCGCAGGTCTTGCCCAGAACCCTAAGGCCGACATCGCCACCCCGGTCCTGCGCTGCGATGGCCGCGCCGTCGCGGGCTTCCTGAACGACCGCCGCCATGGCCGCGTCGGCGGCACCACCGCGGTCTTCGGGGCGGGTGGGCGCGCGCTCTACTTCTCCAAGGAAGTCATCCCCTACACGGGCCGCGACTTTGCCCCGGAGGAGCCCACCCCCGTTTTCCACCATGTCGGCGTCTATGCCTACCGGCCCGCCGCGCTGCAGGCCTATCCCTCCTGGCCCATCGGCCCGCTGGAAACCCTGGAAGGACTGGAACAGCTGCGCTTTCTGGAACAGGGCCGCCCCGTCCTGTGCGTCGAAGTCGATGCCAAGGGTCGCCAGTTCTGGGAGCTGAACAACCCCTCGGACGTGCCGATCATCGAGTCGATGCTGGCCGGGAATGCAGCCTGAACCGGCAGACCGGGGTAAGGATTGTCTTCAGGTTGTCGTTTTTTGGTGCGAAAGCTGGAAGACTGGTGCAGTTTACGAATATTGCCGCGGCGCTGCCCGTTTAAGGTCAGAATCGGCTGCGAAACCCATTTTTGGCGAAACATTGCAGAAGACCCGGCAGGGTAAGGACCAGTCAGATGAAAAGCAGAAAGATCACCAAGGCAGTCTCTCCGGTCGCGGGCCTCGGCACGCGCTTCCTGCCCGCCACCAAGTCGATCCCGAAAGAGATCATGACGCTCGTCGACCGCCCGCTGATCCAGTACGCCATCGACGAGGCGCGGGCGGCCGGGATCAAGGAATTCATCTTCGTGACCTCGCGGGGGAAATCCGCGCTTGAGGACTACTTCGACCATGCCCCCGAACTTGAGGCCGAGCTGAAGAAGAAGAACAAGACCGATCTGCTGGAGATCCTGAAGGACACCAACATGGATTCGGGCGCCATCGCCTATGTCCGGCAGAACCGCCCGATGGGCCTGGGCCACGCCGTCTGGTGCGCCCGCCGCCTGATCGGCAACGAACCCTTCGCCGTTCTTCTGCCCGATGACGTCATTGCCGCCGACAAGCCCTGCCTCCAGCAGATGGTCGAAGCCCATGCCGAAACCGGCGGCTGCATGGTCGCGGCGATGGAAGTCGCGCCGAAGAAGACCTCCAGCTATGGCGTCCTCGACATTGGCGAGGACATGGGGGCCATCGTCCGCGTCAAGGGCATGGTGGAAAAGCCCGCGCCGCAGGACGCTCCGTCGAACCTGGCGGTCATCGGCCGCTATATCCTGACGCCGCAGGTGCTGACCAACCTGAACAAGATCAAGCAGGGCGCGGGCGGGGAAATCCAGCTGACCGACGCTATCGCGCAGGAAACGAAGAAGAAGGGCGGCGTCTTTGGCCTTCGTTTTGCCGGTCAGCGCTATGACTGCGGCTCGAAGATCGGCTTCCTGCAGGCGACCGTGGCCTTCGGCCTGTCGCGCCCCGAATTCGGGGAAGAATTCGCAGGCTTCCTGCGCGACGTGACCGCGATGCAGAAGGCCGCGCAATAGGCTTGCGCACGCCGGTTTCATCGTCCGGCGGCCTGCCACACGCCTTCCCGATCGGTGACTGGTCCGAACCGACGGGCCTCGCCGGGGCGCTTCTGGCGCTCAAGAATCGCGTCCGTCGCCAACGGCTTTTGCTGCGGGCTTTCCGCAAACGCGGGCAGCTTGCGACCGTGGTGGACCGCACCTCGCAGATCGCCCCGGACGACATCCTCTGCTTCCTTTGCATCCGCAACGAGATGGCAAGACTGCCGCACTTCCTGGCGCATCATCGCACGCTGGGGGTGCGGCATTTCCTGATGGTCGACAATTCCAGCACCGATGGCTCCGAGGCCTTTCTGGCTGACCAAACCGATGTCTCGCTGTGGCGAACGGACGCCAGCTACAAGGCTTCGCGCTTTGGCATGGACTGGCTGACCTGGCTTATGCTGCGCCACGGCTCGGGGCATTGGTGTCTGACCTTGGACGCGGATGAGCTGTTCATCTATCCCTACTGGCAGACGCGCCCCCTGTCCGCCTTGACCGGCTGGCTGGCGACGCAAGGCCGGGACTCCTTCGGTGCGTTGACTGTCGACATGTACCCCGAAGGGCCGGTCTCGCAGGGCGCAGTCGCACCCGACGACGACCCCATCAAGCACCTCGCCTGGTTCGATGCCGGCAACTACCAGATCCAGGTACAACCCCGAATGCGGAACCTCTGGATCCAGGGCGGAGCGCGGGCGCGGGCCTTCTTCGCCGAAAACCCCCGCCGCGCCCCGACCCTGAACAAGACCCCCCTCGTCCGCTGGCACTGGCGCTATGCCTACCTCAACTCCACCCATGCCCTCCTGCCGCCGCGCCTGAACCAGGTCTATGCGACGGATGGCGGAGAGCTGACCTCCGGTATCCTCCTCCACACCAAGTTCATGCCTGAAATCACCAACCGCTCGGCCGAGGAAAAAGCCCGCGGCGAACATTTCGCCGATGCCGCCCAGTATGCCGCCTACTACGACCGCCTGACCGCCGACCCGGTCTTGCATACGCGGGCGTCCACCCGCTACACCGGCTGGCGGCAGATGGAGGCACTGGGCCTGATGTCACGGGGCGGCTGGATATGACGGGATGCGGCGCCAGCTGCAGGGGTGCGGCATGGGCCTGATGACCCTCGCCCGGCTGCGCACCCGGCGTCAGTACCTGATCGCCCGCGCCTTCCGCCGCCGCCGCCAGCTGTCGCCCGTCGCCGACCGCACCGCCAGCCTGCCCGCACAGCCGATCCTGCTGTTCTCGACCATCCGCAACGAACGCGTCCGGCTGCCGTATTTCCTGACCTACTACCGCCGCCTTGGCATCGACCACTTCCTGATCGTCGACAACGGCTCGGACGACGGCAGCCGCGAATACCTCGCCGAACAGCCCGACGTCTCGGTCTGGACCACCCAGCACAGCTACAAACGCTCGCGCTTCGGGATGGACTGGCTGATGCACCTCATGCGCAGCCACGGCCACGGGCGCTGGTGCCTGACCGTCGACATCGACGAATTCCTCGTCTACCCGTTCTGCGAAACGCGTCCCTTGCGCGCGCTGACGGACTGGCTCGACAGTTCCGAAACCCAAAGCTTCGGCGCCATGATGCTGGACATGTACCCCAAGGGCGCGATGCACGAACAGCCTTATCGTGAGGGGCAGAACCCCTTTGAAATCGCCCAGTATTTCGACAGCGGCAACTACGTCATCAGCCGCAATCCGATGTACCGCAACCTCTGGATCCAGGGCGGCCCCCGCGCCCGCCTGTTCTTCGCCGACCGCCCGAAACACGCGCCTGCGATGAACAAGACGCCGCTCGTCAAATGGCACCGCTCCTACGCCTATGTCTCCTCGACCCACATGCTGCTGCCGCGGGGGCTGAACCTGACCTACGACGACCAGGGCGGCGAACGTCCCTCGGGCGTCCTCCTCCACGCCAAGTTCCTGGATACCTTCGCCGCCAAGGCGGCCGAGGAACTGGCGCGCGGCCAACACTATGCCGAAAGCCACGAATACCGCGCCTACCGCGAAGGCATCGCCCGCGAACGCGATCTCTGGTGCAATTGGAGCGAGAAGTATGTCAACTGGCGTCAGCTGGAAGTTCTGGGCCTGATGTCGAAAGGAAACTGGGCGTGACGCTGGGGGTCGTGATGCTCTGCCACGCCGCGCTGGACCGTGCGGCGCAGCTCGCCCGGCACTGGGCCTCGCACGGCTGCCCCGTGGTGATCCACGTCGACGCCCGCACCCCGCAAGGCCAGTTCGACACGCTGACCAAAGCCCTCGCCGACCTGCCCGACATCCGCTTTTCCCGCCGCAGCCCCTGCGAATGGGGCACCTTCGGGATCGTCCAGGCCACCATCGACGCCGCGACGCGGATGCTGGCTGACTTCCCCGCTGTCAGCCACATCCTCCTGGCCTCCGGCTCCTGCCTGCCGATCCGCCCCGTTGCCGCCCTGCAGGCCCACCTGGACCAACACCCCGAGACCGACTTCATCGAAAGCGTCACCACGGCGGACGTCGGCTGGACCGTGGGCGGCTTGAACGAGGAACGCTTCACCCTCCGTTTCCCCTTCGCCTGGAAACGCAGCCGCCGCCTCTTCGACGGCTACGTCACCCTGCAACGTCTGCTCCGCTTCCGCCGCCGGCTGCCCCCGGGCCTTGTCCCCCACCTTGGCAGCCAATGGTGGTGCCTGACCCGCCCGACCCTGCAGGCGATCCTGGAACACCCCGACCGCCCCGCGCTGGACCGCTATTTCAAACGCGCCTGGATCCCCGACGAAAGCTATTTCCAAAGCCTCGTCCGCCAGGTCTCCACCCGCATCGAAAGCCGATCTCTGACCTTGTCGAAGTTCGACTACCAGGGCCGCCCCTACACCTTCTACGACGACCACCTGCACCTTTTGCGGCAGACCGATGCCTTCCTCGCCCGCAAGATCTGGCCACAGGCCGACCTTCTCTACCGCACCTTCCTCACCCCGGACGGCGACCGCGCGCTGGCCTCGGAACCGAACCCCGGCAAGATCAACCGTCTGTTTGCCAAGGCCGTCGAGCGCCGCGTCAAGGGCCGCCCCGGTCTTTACATGCAAAGCCGCTTCCCGATCCGCGCCCATGGCGGCACCCAATCCGCCGCGCCCTATGGCGTCTTCTCGGGCTTTGCCGAACTGTTCCACGACTTCCAGCCCTGGCTCTCCCGCGCGCTGGACGCCCGGGTCCACGGCCACCTCTTCGCCTTCGACCGCGTCGAATTCGCCGACGGGGAAAGCGTGTTCAAGGGCGGCCTGTCCGACAGCCCGACATTGCGCGACTACAACCCGAAAAGCTTCCTCGCGAACCTGATCTGGAACACCCGGGGCGAGACGCAGTGCTTCCAGTTCGGCCCGGTCGACGAACAGGACATCGCCCCTTTCATCGCCTCGGACCCCAACGCCACGATCTTCCTGATCTCCGGCGCCTTCGCCGTGCCGCTCTGGCGATCCGGGCAAACCGCCGCCGAGGTCCGGGCAGAGGCTGCCCGCCTGCAAAGTGTCGAATCCGAATTCATCCAGGAACTGAACGGCCCCGAAACCCGAGCCCGGGTGCGGATCTGGTCGCTGACCGAATTCATCGAAAACCCCGCCGAGCCGCTGGAGCAGCTGGTCGACCTTTTGAACCCCCGCGCCGCGCATCGGGCCGCCGACCTGCCGCAACTGGTTCAGCTGCAGGGCTTCGGCAGCTTCCTGCAGGACCTGCGCAACCAGGGCATGGCCCCGGTCCTGATGGGCGACTTCCCCACCGATGCCGAACTGGCCCAGCCCGAACAAAGCTTTGCCCGCCCCCGGGTCGTCCGCTAGATGCCGCGCTTCGCCTCCTTCGTCGTCTTCGCCGAGATGCGCACCGGGTCGAACCTCCTGGAGGCGAATCTCAACAGCTTGCCGGGCGTTCACAGCCATGGCGAGGTCTTCAACCGCTACATCATGGGCAAGAAGGACCGGACCGAGCTCTTCGGCATCACGATGGAGGAGCGTGACCGCGACCCGCGCCCGCTTCTGCGCAAGCTGCGTGAGGAAACCGAAGGCCTGCCCGGCTTTCGCTTCTTCCACGACCACGACCTGCGCA
>JBJTSJ010000119.1:0-4065 GCA_046076605.1 Tabrizicola sp. | reverse complement strand
ATTGAACGACCTTTTCCGCGACGCCGACATCGTGATCTCCACCGCCGGATACAACTCCGTCCTTGAACTGGCGACGACCGACACGCCCACCTTGCTGGTCCCGATCCCGCGCAGCATCGACGACCAGGTGACCCGCGCCCGGTCCTGGGCCGGAGCGCTGGGCATGTGGCTTGACCCCGCATCGCCCGAGGCCGCTACCACCTGGCTGCGCCAAGAGATCACCGCCCGCCGCCGCAGGCCTCCGGCGAACCTCGGTCCAAGCGGAGAGGACATCGCCGCCCACGCCATCCTGGGGCTGGGATGACCCCCCGCGCGGCCTTGTCCGACTTGGACCGCTTCGAAAAGGTTTATCCCTCCGCCGCAGCGGCCAATACCGCCCTGCAACGCAGCCTAGCCGCACGGCTGGCCGGAGTGCCGACCCCGGCGGTTCTGGGACGAAGCGGGCCGATGCAACTGTCCTTCGCCCGGATCACCGCCGCCGCGCCCCCGTCCCTTCCCGGAATGATCGCAACGCTGCAAAAGCTGAAGCGGATGCCGCCCTACGGACTGACCAGGTTCGATCCGTTCCTGCGCATCCGCCCCCGGCTTGCCAACGCGCCGCCACACCTCCAAGCCCTGGTCACGGCGCTGCAGTCGCAAAAACAGGCGCTGGACTGGCCTGCGGGAACCGTGGTCCATGGCGACTTTCACCCGGGCCAGACCCTCCAGGACACCAAGGGCAAAGTCTGGATTCTCGATCTCGACGACCTCGCCCTCGCCCCGCCCGAGGCCGATCTCGGCAACCTCGCGGCGTGGCTTGCCACGCAGACGAAGGGGACGCTGGGCGAAGCCGCCAGAGGCGCGCAGGCTACGGTCCTTGCCGTGGCACCACAGGCCGACCCGGCCCTGACCCAACATTTCCTGCAGATCGCCCTGATCCGCCGCGCCCTGAAACTGGCCGAAAGAGGCCAGCCCTGGGCCCTGGAGCAACTGCCCCTACCGGGCTGAGATGTTGTATTTCTCGATCCGGTAGCGCAGCGTGTCGCGGCTGATCCCCAAAAGCGCGGCCGCACGTGTCTTGTTGCCGTGGGTGGCTGCCAGCGCCTTCGACAGCGCCATTTCCTCCATCTGCACCAGATTGGGCACCTCGGCCGCAGCATCGCCCGACAGAACCCGGATATCTTCGGCATCAATCGGGTTGTTGCCCGCCCGATGCACCGCGCGCTCCATGCAGTTCTCAAGCTCGATCAGGTTGCCCGGCCAGTCATGCTGGACCAGCTGAACCCGGGCCTCGGCGGTCAGTCGGGGGCGATCCAGACCAAGCCGCAGAGCGGATTGGCGCGCAAAGCCTTCGGCAATCGGCAGGATGTCCGAATTGCGTTCCGAAAGCGCGGGCACCTCGATCCAGCCAACCTGGATCCGGTACAAGAGGTCCGAACGGAACGCTCCCTCCCGTTCCAGTTTTGCCAGGTTTCCGGTCGTAGTCGCCAGCACCCAGGGACAGTCCGGGGCACCCAGACGCGCGGTCAGACGCGCCTGATGGACCGGGGCCAAAGCATCGACATGGCGCAACAGCACCGTGCCGCCCGCTTGCTGCAACGCTGCCTCCAGCGCGTCGTCGTCCAGACTGCAATCCACTTCCGTCAACGGGCCGCGATTGCCCTTCGCCGTCTCGAACAGGGCGCGCGCCACCGTCGCCTTGCCCGATCCGCGCGTGCCAGTGATCAGCGTCGGGACGGGGGCAACCGTTTCGGTATGCGGGGCCAGCCTGCGCACCTGAGCGCGCAGGTCGACAGCTGCCGATGAACGGCCAAGGATCCGGTCGACACCACGCACGTCGTCGGGTCGACCGGCCTCCTTCAGCATCAGATTGGCGGCGATCCCGGCGATGATCGTCAGGGGCGCAGGCTTGGTCAGGAAATCGCGCGCCCCGCGCTTCATCGCGTCGACGGCAATGCCGATCTCGCCATGGCCCGTCATCACGACGATCTGGGTTTCCGGGGTCTGGGTCTGGAACCAGCCCAACAGGTCAAGCCCGTTGTCGCGGCCCAGACGCACATCCAGAAGAACCAGCCGCGGCTTTTCACGTTCCGCCATCGCCTTGGCACCGCGGCTGTCCACGGCAAAGCCTGCGGAAAAGCCACGGTGCTCCATGAAGGACACGATGGATCGCGCCAGCACTTCCTCGTCATCCACCACCAGAATATCGGACATCACACGTACTCCCTAAACCATCGCTGGCAGACGCAAGGTCACCACCGCACCTTGCAGCGCACCATTGGCAAGCTCCAAGGACCCCCCCATTCGTTCGGCGATCCGCCGCCCAAGCGCGAGCCCCACCCCAAGACCCGCCGCCTTGCCGGTCTGGAACGGCTCGAACACCTTGTGCAGCATTTCATCCGGGATGCCCGGCCCGGTATCGGTGATCCGGACCTCAAGCATTCCATCCGCCCGGTTGCTCCAGGCCAGACCAAGCACTCCGCCATCCTCCATCGCCTCGATCCCGTTCGAGATGATCGTGTTTAGGACCTGCTCCAGCTCGGAGGGGCGGCCAAGGACCATCGGGCTGCCGCTGCCGGGAACCACCGAGACGCTGATCGCCCGTCGGGTCAGCTGCGGCTGGAACCCCTCGATGCAGCGCGCAATGACCTGATCGATCTTCGCATGTTCCGACAGACTGCCCGGCTCGCGGCGGCTGCGGATCAGGAACGAACGGATCCAGCCCTCCAACCGGTCGACCTGGTCCATGATGTCGGTCAGGGCCTCGCGGCTGCTGTCGGGAATGTCGTCATCCAGGGTCAACTCGGCACAGGACCGGATTGAGGCCAGCGGGTTGCGCAAACCATGCGCGACCGCCGAGGCCATTTCCCCCACCACGGCCAGACGTTCCGTTTCGACCGTACGTGCCTCCTGCCGGATCAGGACGCGGCTGGCATAGGTGACAACCACCGCCAGCCCGCCGAACAGCACCGCCGCCGCCGCCAGCGCGCCCAACCAGGCATAGCTGCGCACCCGCGACATCGACACCAACAGCGCTCCGGGGGCCTTGTAGACCTCGACCGCGCCAATCACCCGCGCTCCATCGGCGGATCGGATCGGCATGTAGTATTCGATGAACTCGCTGATGCCCGGCGGAAAGCCGACATGTTCATCCTTGGCACCGCGCTCTACGACATTCAGCTCTGGATTCAGTTCCCCGCGCATCGCGGCCGCCAACTCGTCATTGTCAGGAAAACTTTTCCCGACCATCTCGGCATCGCTTGACCACAGGATCGTCCCGTTCGCCGCATAGACATTGGCGCGGAAGACGTCGGGCAGGCGACCGACATGGGTCAGCAATTCCTCGATGTCCTGCTCGCCCGACGCATTCGAGGTGTTCAGGAAATAGCCGGTGGCGTTTTCCACCTGCACGACCGAATTCAGGAACTCGGCCGACACGGTGGCGTCCCGCAACATCATCTGCCCGACGATGTAACGTGACAACGTCGTCGACAGTACCAGAGCCGTCGAAAACACCAGGATGAAACTGATCAGCAGGAACGCGATGACCATCCGCAAGTAGTGCGGGGAATCGCGCAGCAGCAGCGTCCTGGAGAGAATCGTCATGATCGGCACACTCGCTCAGCTGACATGTCACATCCTCGCGCCGCGACCGCTCCAACGCATATAGGCGTAAGGTTTATGCGCATCTGCCGCAGGGTTTATGCAGGGCCGTTTCCCCCCCGAACTGGGCGATTTGCCCCAATTTCCGCCGACAAGCCCATCGGCACCGGCAGCATTTCGCGTCAGGTCTGTTTCACCCGGATCGGCCATGCATTGACGCGCCGGGACAACGACCGCTGATCGCAAGTGACGTCGCTCACGACCCGGGGGAACATCATGTCCGGCATCCTGCTTCTGGAAGACGAACCGATCATCGCCCGCAACATCTGCCGCGCCCTTGGGCGGGGCGGCCATACCGTGACGCATGCCGCCTCGGCCAACGAGGCCCGCCACCAGCTGACCGCATCCCGGTTCGATCTGGTGCTGGCGGACGTGAACCTTGGCGATGGGGACGGGATCGACGTCCTGACCACCACGGCCGCT
>JBJTSJ010000118.1:0-12655 GCA_046076605.1 Tabrizicola sp. | reverse complement strand
CGGCCTCGAAGAGGGCACCGGGGGAGAGGCGGATTTCGGCGGGGAAGGGAAGGGAGGCCTCGATCAGGGGCGCGGCGAGGAGGGGGACGACGGCGCCGAGCGCGAGGCCGATGGCGATGCCGATGGCCGACAGGATCGCGGTTTGCCAGAGGTAGCTGCGGAAGATGAGGCCGCCCTCGGCGCCGAGGGTCTTCAGGGTGGCAATGGTTTCGACCTTGCCGTCGAGGTAGGAGCGGATCGCGGCCGAGATGCCGACGCCCCCCACTGCCAGCCCGGCGAGGCCGACAAGGACGAGGAAGCTGCCGATGTGGTCGACGAAGGCCTCGATCCCCGGGGCGGCGTTGCGGCTGTCGGTCCAGCGCATGCCCTTGTCGCGGAAGGTGGTTTCGGCTTCAGTTTCCAGCGCTTGCAGGTCCGCGCCGGGCGGCAGGACCAAGCGGTAGCGGGTTTCATGCATGGAGCCTGAGGTGAGGAGGCCGGAGTTGGCCAAGGCGTCGGAGTGGACGACAGTGCGGGGGCCGAGGGTGAAGCCGGTGGAGGCGCTGTCCGGCTCACGCGTCAGGGCGGCGGTGAGGCGGAATTCCTGGGTGCCGAGGCGGAAGGTGTCTCCGGGTTTCAGGGACAGGCGCTCGATCAGGACGGGGTCCATGATCGCGCCGGGGATGCCGTTCGTGGTCGCGAGGGCTTCGGAGACCGGGATCGGCGGGTCAAGCTGGGCGGCCCCAGTCAGGGGCCAGGCGTCGTCGACGGCCTTGATCTGGGTGAGGGCCTGGTCGCCCTCGATCAGCGCCATCGAGCGGAAGTCGTAGACCTCGGACACCTTGGTGGCGATCTGGTCCATGTAGGCGCGTTCGTCGGCGTCTGCGGTCCGGTAGGTGAAGCGCATTTCGGCATCGCCGCCGAGGATGACGGAGCCTTGGTCGGTCAGGCCCTGCTGGATGCCGGTGCGCAGGGTGCCGACAGCCGCGATGGCGGCGACGCCGAGGGCGAGGCAGGCGAGGAAGACGCGGAAGCCCTTGAGGCCGCCGCGCAGTTCACGGCGGGCAATGGTGAGGGAGAGGCTCATTCGGCTGCTTTCGCGAGCGGCTCGGGGGCCAGAAGGCCGTCGGCCAGGCGGATAACCCGGTCGCAGCGTTGCGCCAGTTCGGGCGCGTGGGTCACCAGGACCAGCGTCGCGCCGTGGCGGTCGCGCAGGCCGAAAAGGAGGTCCATGATCGCCTGGCCATTGACGCCGTCGAGGTTGCCAGTGGGCTCATCCGCCAGAAGGATCGCCGGGCGCGGAACGGCGGCGCGGGCCAGGGCCACGCGCTGCTGTTCGCCGCCTGACATCTGGCTGGGGTAATGGTGCATCCGCTTGCCAAGGCCCACGGAGTCAAGTTCCGCCTGCGCTCGGTCAAAGGCGTCTGCGGCCCCGGACAGTTCCAGGGGCAGGGCCACGTTCTCCAACGCGGTCATCGTCGGAATGAGGTGGAAGCTTTGGAACACAACCCCCATATTCCCCCGACGAAAGCGGGCGAGCGAGTCTTCGTTCATCGCGGTCAGGTCTTGGCCCAGGGCAAGCACCTTGCCGCCGGTGGAACGCTCTAACCCGCCCATGAGCATGAGGAGCGACGACTTGCCCGACCCCGATGGCCCGATCAGCCCGACCGTTTCGCCCTTGTGGACCGAAAGCGTGATGCCCTTCAGGATCTCGACCGGCCCGGCGTTGCCGGCAAGGGTCAGCCGCGCATCGGTTAGCGCGAGGACGGGATCGGTCATGAAATGGGTCCTTCGGGTGGGTCGTTCTGTCGGATATGGCGCGCTGCGGCGAATGCGCAATGCTGCAATTGCAGTCTTGTCACTGTCAACTTTCGCAATGGCCGAGCCGGTCACGATCGTGGCATTGGGCGACAGCCTGACGGCGGGCTACGGGCTTGCCGACCAGTCGCAGGGGTTTGTCCCGGTGCTGGAGGGCTGGCTGAAGGCCAAGGGGCACGACGTGGTGGTGCAGAACGCGGGCGTGTCGGGGGACACGACGGCGGGGGGGCTGGCGCGGATCGGCTGGGCCCTTGGGCCGGATGCCGATGCGCTGATCGTGACGCTGGGAGGGAACGACCTTTTGCGCGGGATCGACCCGGCCACGTCCAAGGCGAACCTGGACGGCATTCTGAAGGAAGCGACGGCGCGTAAGCTGCCGGTGCTGCTGGTCTCGATGAAAGCGCCGGGGAACTTCGGGCCGGAGTACAAGGCGGCCTTCGACGCGATGTATGGCGAGTTGGCGGCGGCTTATGGGACGCTGTTGGCGGATGACTTTTTCGGCGGGCTGCGGGCGGCGGGGGCGGACCCGGCGGACCCTGCCTCGATGGCGAAATTCATGCAGGCGGACGGGCTGCATCCGAACCCCGAGGGCGTGAAGCTGATCGTCGAGGGGCTGGGGCCAAAGGTCGAGGAGCTGTTGGCCAAGGTCGGCGGCTGACGAATTTTCTGCGAAAATTCAGAGGGGTGGCGCCGTTGGGTCCTGTGGCTGTGCCGGGCTGAGGTGCCCGCGGTAGTGGACCATCAGCGCGCGAGTGACGGGCGCAAGCAGGCGGACGTCAAAGTGGAAGCGGCCCTCGTCGGCGCATTCCCGCGTCTCTGATCCCGGCAGCAGCCAGCGTGGAAGGGGGATCGGGCCGATGCGCCCGGTGGCCACGGGATAGTGCAACGCACCATCTTGGATGGTCAGGCCGAGCGTGAAGGTGAAGGGCCCGAAGCGTTCGGTCATGCCTTGCGGCGTGGGTTTCAGATGCGAGCGGAAGGTGCGACTGCCGAATCGGCGGGTCCAGGTTTCGCCCTTTAGGGTGGCGGTCTTGGTGACTTCGACTTCGGTGTCGTCGCTGGCGGGGGGAAGCGGAAGAGGGTGGCGAGGAAGCGGCTCCAGAGGCCCTTGCCGCGCGTGACGGAGGCGCGACCGGTCCAGCGGCTGGTGGTGGCGGTCAGGTGGGTGGCGCGGATCGGTTCGGGCAGGGTGGCGAAGGTGGGGCCGAGGGTGTGGGGGAAAATTGGGATCAGCGGCTCGGTGTGGCGTTCGCAGCGGATGGAAAGGTCCGACAACGCGGACTCGATTTCGTCTAGGGTGACGGTTTCGAGGGCGGGGCTTGCTCCGGTCGGCAGGGTTTGGCGGCGGAGAAGGGCGCGGATCGCGATGGCGGGGACGAAAGGCCCGTCGCCGTTGGATGCGAGGAGCGTCCAGCGGTGACGGTGGGTGGCGGTGGTGACATTGACGGACATGCCGCCGGTGCCGGTGCCGAAGGGGGACAACAGGTCGGCGGCGAGGCGGAAGGCACGGACGAGGGGGGTGGTGACGGGGAAGGGGATCATGCGACGGGCAAGGGCGAAGGCGGCAAGGCCGTAGCGCATGAGGCCGAGTTCGAGGCCGGCGCGGAAGTCGACCGTTTCGGCGCCGAAGTGGGCAGGGAAGAGGCGGGTGTCAGGCACCTCGATCCGCCAGCCTTGCCGGGTGAGTCCGCCGGGGAGGGTGTAGGTTTGCGGGTCGGACCAGCCGGGGGCGGTGGTCCATCGGCCTGCGATGTAGAGCGGGTAAGGCCGGCCGGCCTGGGACAGGATCGAGGCCATGACCGACAACCCTCGCGGGCTGCGGTTGCCGGGCAGGATCGCGCTGTCGATGTGGAGGGGGCGGTCGATGCCGGTCAGCGCCCGGACGGCGGCGCTGGAGATGGCGGGGACGGAGGAGAGGCCGGAGATGGCGGCCCTATTGGCGGCTCGCGCCTCGGCGTCCAACGCAATGATTCCGGCGCAGAATGCGGCGTTGTCGGCGAGGTCAAGGTAGTGCGCCCCGGCGGCAAGCGCGGCGCGAGCCAGCCGGTAGGGATCTGAGCCGTAGGCATGGAAAGGACCGGCGGCGTCGATGACGACCTCGTGGCCGGGGAGGGCGGAGAGGTCGCCGTTCCGGTCGATCCGCAGGGCTTGGGCGCCCAGTTCCGATGCCAGGGCTTGGGCGGCGGGAAGGCGGCGCGCAGCGATGGTGAGCCTGTGGCCATCGCGGGAGAGGAGCCGGGCGAGACGTTCGCCGAACACTCCAGTGCCGCCAAGGATCAGGACTTTCATCTGAGGATGCGGCGTTGCAGGGCCGGGTCGGGCAGAGCGCAGAGGTCGGCACGGCCGAAGAGGCGGTAGCGATTGCGGGCAAGGCGGATGTAGAGCCAGTCGCGCGGGTGCTTCGGAATGAGGCGAAGCACAAAGGTCAGGTGGCCAAACCCGCCATAGCGGTGACCGGCGTGGAGGACGGCCTCGGAATTCTTGTGGGCCTGTCCCTCGTCCAGGAACAGCCAGCTGGCGGGGTCCTGCGGGTCGAGGCCGTAATGGCGCAGAAGCGCGGTGCCAAGCGGTGACTGGATCGGGCAGATGCGCGTGGTGCCTGCCCGGTCCAGCCGGTGGATCATCCGCGCCCCCCAGCTGCAGATCGCGCAGTCAGCGTCCATCACCGCGACAGGGGCGCTGTCGTCGAAGGACGGGACGGCGCGGTCGGTGCGGTAGGAATATGGTCGCATGGCGAAAGGCTAGTGCAGAGCCCAAGGCCCGACAATGCGGCCCAGGGTCGCGTGTACGAATTTTCTGCGAAAATTCAGAAGGTTCAGCCGGTCACGATCAGGTCGAGGCCATGACGCGACAGGCGCTCTACCCCGTCCGGTTTGACGAGGACCGAATGGCCCAGCGTCATTGCCTCGCCTGCGTCGCTGTCCATCAGGATCATGTGCAGGAAGAAGACCTGGCCCTCCTGCATGATCAGCGGGTTGCCCTCGTAGAACATCGGGAAGTCGACCCAGATCGGGTTGTAGACCGCCCCCATCGCATAGCCGCAGGCCTTGAGGTGGGCGTGGGACAGACCCCGGGCATCGAAGACGCGGGCGTGGGCTTCATAGACATCGCCCATCGGCCTGCCCGCGCGGATGGCCTGTTCGCAGGCCTCCAGCGCCTCGACGGCAGCCTCGTGCATCCGCCGGTGGTGCATGGAGGGCTGGCCGATGATCAGCGTCCGCATCATGGCCGCGTGGTAGCGGGCATAGGCGCCGGACCATTCCAGCGTCAGCTGGTCATTGGCCGACAGGTGGCGGCGGCCAGAGTAGTAGCGGCAAAGAAGTGCCCCTGGGCCCGAGCCGAGGATGAACTCGTTCCCGGCATAGTCGCCGCCGCCCTTGAAGACCGCGCCCTGCATGGCGGCCAGGATGTCGCCCTCGAAAGCGCCTGGTTTCGCAAGCTGGATGGCCTGGTCCAGCGCATCGTCGGACAGGGCGGCAGCGCGGCGGTGCATCTCGACTTCTGCCGGGGATTTTACGCGGCGGAGGGCGCGGATCAGGTCGGAGGAGTCGATCAGGCCTGGGATCGCGGCATGCAGCGCGCGGCCCGTGCGGTCGGTGAGGCCCACCGTGTCGGATTCATAGCCGACCGGACCGGTCACGCCGAGGTCCGACAGAAGGCGGGCAAGGTCCTGCGCGGGGGACGCGCCTTCGATGTCCTGCCAGATGTGAATCTCGTCGGCGGTCAGCGTGGAGGTGTACAGCGCCTGCCGCAGGTCAGGCGTGCGGGTCAGAAGGTGCAGGTCGCCGCGCGCGGTCAGGACCATGCACTGGAACATCGCAAACCCGAAGGTGTCGTAACCGGAAATCCAGAAATGGCTTTCGGGCGCGAACATGAGAAGCGCGTCAAGGCCCTGCGCTTGCAGGGCGGCACGGGCCTTTTCGCGGCGGGCGGCATACTCGCCGGGGGTGAAATGCTGCGGCATGGCAGCAGTTGGCGCTTTGACGGCTGAGTCGGTCAAGTGTTGCATCCGCGCGCGGGCCGGGCCACCAAAGGGGGCGGAGGTGCGGCATGGCGTGGGAATTCTGGATCGACCGGGGGGGCACCTTCACCGATGTGGTCGGGCGGGCCCCTGATGGGCGGCTGGTGACGACGAAGCTCCTGTCGGAAAATCCCGAGCGCTATGCCGATGCCGCAGTGCAGGGGATCCGGGATTGCCTGGGGCTTGCGGCGGGGAAGCCGATCCCGGACGGGGCGATTGCCGCCGTGAAGATGGGGACGACGGTTGCCACCAATGCGCTTCTGGAACGGAAGGGAGAGCGGGTCGCCCTGCTGATCACGAAGGGTTTCGAAGACCTATTGCGGATCGGAACCCAGGCGCGGCCTGACCTCTTCGCGTTGAACATCAGGCGGCCCGACCTGCTTTACGAACAAGTGTTCGAAATCCCCGGGCGACTGGATGCAGAGGGAACGGAAGTGTGGCCGTTGGACGAGGCGGCGGTTGCCTCTGCGCTGGATCAGGCGCGGGCGCTGGGCATCGCGGCGGTGGCTGTGGCATTGATGCATGGGCATGTGAACCCGGCCCATGAGGCACGGGTCGGGGAACTGGCGCGCGCGGCAGGGTTCACGCAGATTTCCTTGTCCCATCAAGTCTCTAGGCTGGCCAAGCTGGTAGCCCGGGGGGATACAACGGTGGTCGATGCCTACCTGTCGCCAATCCTGCGGCGCTATGTGGCGCAGGTCGAAGGGGCGCTGGACATGGGTCGGGCCACGGCGCGGCTTCTGTTCATGCAGTCGAATGGCGGGCTGACCGAGGCGGGACGCTTCCAGGGCAAGGATGCGATCCTTTCGGGGCCAGCGGGGGGCATCGTTGGCATGGTGCGGACGGGTCAGGCGGCCGGGTTTGACCGGCTGATCGGGTTCGACATGGGCGGGACGTCGACCGACGTCAGTCACTTTGCCGGCGTTTATGAACGATCGTTCGAAACCGAGGTTGCCGGCGTTCGGATGCGGGCGCCGATGATGGATATCCACACTGTCGCGGCGGGGGGCGGGTCGATCTGTTCCTTCCGGGACGGGCGGTTTCAGGTGGGACCGGAAAGCGCGGGGGCAAACCCCGGCCCGGCGAGTTACCGGCGTGGCGGGCCCCTGACGATCACCGATTGCAACGTCATGCTGGGACGGTTGTCGCCCGCTTACTTCCCTGCGGTCTTCGGCCCGGGTGGGGACCAGCCACTGGATGCCGATATCGTGCGGGCAAAGTTCGAAGCGCTTGCCGCAGAAGTGGCGCAAGCGACCGGGCTGCGTGACCGTCCGGAGGTGTTTGCGGAAGGCTTCCTGCGCATCGCCATCGACAATATGGCGAACGCGATCAAGAAGATCAGCGTCCAGCGCGGGCACGACGTGACGGGCTATGCCCTGCAGTGTTTTGGCGGCGCGGGCGGGCAGCATGCCTGCGGGGTGGCTGACGCGCTGGGTATGAAAATAGTTTTCATTCACCCGCAGGCCGGGGTTCTTTCCGCTTTCGGCATGGGGCTGGCGCAATTGCGGGTGTTACGCGAAGCGCAGTTCGACGCTCCACTTGGGGCAGAGCAGGAGGCGCGGGCGCGGATCACGGCGCTGGCTGACGAAGCGCAGGCAGAACTCGCCGCGCAGGGCGTCAGCGCCCCCGTTGTTACCCTGACAGCGCATCTGCGTTATGAGGGGCAGCACCAGTCGCTGCCGGTGCCGTTCGGCAGTGCCACGGCAATGGCCGATGCCTTCGCCGCTGCCCATCAGGCGCGGTTCGGCTTCACCTCGCCGGAACGGGCGCTGCTGTTCGAGATGCTGGCGGTCGAGGCCGAGGGCGGCGGGGCCGAGTTGCCGGACATGGCACCTTCGCCAGGGGCGGGGGTGCCGGAGGGGCTGCTGACTGTCTGGGCGGGCGGCGCTTGGCAGGACGTGCCGCTGTATCGCCGCGAGGCCTGCGGGACGGCGACCGCTATCGCAGGTCCGGCGGTGATTTCCGAGGCCACGGGGACGGTCATCGTCGAGCCGGGTTGGGAGGCGACGGGTGATGCGCAAGCGAACCTGATCTTGCGGCGCGTGACGGCCATTGCCCGGCCACCGGCGGCGGGGACGAAGGCTGATCCGGTGCTGTTGGAGGTGTTCAACAACCTGTTCATGTCGGTGGCCGACCAGATGGGCGCGACTTTGGCCAACACGGCCTGGTCGGTCAACATCAAGGAACGCTTGGATTTTTCCTGTGCGATCTTCGATGCCTCAGGTGATCTTGTCGCCAATGCCCCGCATGTGCCAGTGCATCTTGGGTCGATGTCCCATGCGGTGAAGACGGTGATCGCTGCGGTTGGGACCACGGCGCGGGAGGGCGACGCGTGGATGCTGAACTCGCCCTGGAACGGGGGCACGCATCTGCCGGATGTCACCGTTATCACGCCGGTTTTTGTTGGCGGAAGGGCCGCCTTCTGGCTGGGTTCACGCGGGCATCACGCGGATATCGGGGGGCGGACGCCGGGCTCGGGGCCACCGGACAGCACGACGATCGAGGAGGAGGGGGTGGTCATCGACCTCTTCCCTCTGGTGCGCCAGGGTGTGCTGCAAGAGGCCGAGACGCGGGCGCTGCTGGCATCAGGCCGTTGGCCGTGCCGGTCGCCGGACCAGAACATGGCGGACCTGAAAGCGCAGATCGCAGCGAACGAGACCGGGCGGCGAGAGCTGTTGCGGGTTGTGGCGCTGCATGGGGAAAAGGTGGTCGCGGCCTACATGGACCATGTGCAGCAGAACGCCGAGGAATGCGTGCGCGCAGTGATCGACCGGCTGTCGGACGGGTCCTTCCGCTATACGATGGACATCGGAGCCGAGATCGTGGTGGCGGTGACGGTGGACCGCAGCAAACGGACGGCGAAAATCGATTTCACCGGAACCAGCGCGCAGTATTCCGGCAACTACAACGCTCCGCAGGCGGTGACGCGGGCGGTGGTGCTGTATGTGTTCCGCACGCTGGTCGGCAAGCCGATCCCGCTGAACGAGGGCTGCCTGCGGCCCTTGCAGATCATCGTGCCGGAGGGGACGCTTCTGAACCCCCGCGCCCCGGCGGCGGTGATCGCTGGGAACACCGAGGTCAGCCAGTCGGCCTGCAACGCGCTGTATGGCGCGCTGGGGGTCGTCGCGGCGGCGCAGGGAACGATGAACAACTTCATCTGGGGCAACGACCGGTTCCAGAATTACGAGACGATCGCCGGGGGCACCGGGGCCGGGCCGGGGTTCGACGGCTGCGCTGCGGTGCAAAGCAACATGACCAACACGCGGATGACCGACCCCGAAATTCTGGAGAAACGCTTCCCGGTGCGGCTTGAAGCGTTCGGCATCCGGCGCGGCTCGGGCGGGGCCGGTCAGTGGCGCGGGGGTGACGGGGCCGTGAGGCTCTTGCGATTCCTGGCGCCGGTGACGGTGACGACGCTGTGCAGCAGCCGCCGGATTGCGCCGTTCGGCGGGGCAGGGGGTGCTTCGGGTGCGGTGGGCGAGAACCTGGTGCACTGGCCGGACGGGCGGGTCGAACGACTGAACGGCAACGACGAACGTGACCTGCCCAAGGGCGCGCTGTTCGAGATGCGCACGCCGGGTGGGGGCGGTTGGGGGGCGGCATAGGCGGCAGTTGGCCGGAGGCAAGCGCTGTCATTGCGGCGTTGCAGGACGGGCCGCATAGTTCGCCCGACAACAGTAGGAGGTCCCGATGCTGAATGCGAAGTCCTTGTTGAACGACCTTATGGGCGGGCTGAACCAGATGACCGGCGGGCAGGGTGCCAAGGGTCTGGCCGACAAGGCGAAGGCGACCTGGAACAACCAGTCGACGCTTGGCAAAGGCGCGATTGCCGGGGGGCTTCTGGGCGTGCTTCTGACCCGTGGCGGGCGGCGAATGCTGGGGACCGGAGTCAAGATCGGCGGGATGGCCGCGATCGGGGGGCTTGCCTACAAGGCCTATCAGGACTGGAAGGCCGGCCAGAAGGGCGGCACCGGGGCGACGGCCCTGCCCGCGCCGGAGGGGAGTGCCTTCAACCCGACTGAAGGCGCGGATAACCTTGCGACGCACATGCTGCAGGCGATGATCGCGGCGGCGAAGGCGGATGGCGAGGTTTCGGACGCCGAGCGTGCAGCGATCGATGGTCAGCTGGAGATGCTGGGCCTGGGGGCCGAGGCCAACGACCTGATCCGGGCGGAACTCGACGCTCCGTTGGACGTAGGCCGGATCGCGGCGCTGGCTGGGTCCGAGGCCGAGGCGGTGCAGCTTTACACGGCCACGCTTCTGGTGGTGGACGAGGCGAACCCGGCCGAGAAGGGCTATCTGGCGATGCTGGCGGCACGGATGAACCTAGACCAGGCGCTGGTCGACAACCTGCATGCCGAGGCAGCACGTCTTTAGCGGGGCACGATTTTTCGGCGAAAAATCGGGGACTTAGCCCTTGGCGATCAGCCAGTCCAAGGCGCGGGTCGGCAGGATGCGGCGGGCGAAGCCCATGAGGTAGGTCGGCGTCGTCACGTAATAGCGTGCCTTCGGGCGGCGGGCTTCCAAGGCGTGGATCAGCTTGGCCGTCACGGCTTCGGGACCAAGTTCGAAGGCGTCTTTCTTCGTCTTCTTGTCGTAGAGCCGCCCGCGCAGGCTGACATACTGGTCGCGCCGGGCGGAGTTTTCCCAGTCGATCCACTTTTCGAAATGCGGGACGGCATTTTCGCGGATCTTCGTCGCAATCGGGCCGGGTTCGATCAGGATCGTCTCGATCCCGGTGCCCTTCATCTCGATCCGCAGGACGTCCGTGAGGCCCTCCATCGCGAACTTGGTCGAGACATAGGCCCCGCGCCAGGTCATGCCCACGAGGCCCAGAACCGAGGAGCAGTTGATGATCCGCCCGTGCCCTTGCGCCCGCATCAGCGGGATCACCCGGCGGGTCAGGTCGTGGTAGCCGAAAAGGTTGGTCTCAAAGATTTCCCGCAAGGCGCCGCGCGGCAGGTCCTCGACCGCACCGGGGCAGGCGAAGGCGCCGTTGTTGAACAGCGCGTCCAAAGTGCCCCCAGTCCGCGCCACCACTTCGGCGACGGCGGCGGCGATGCTGTCTTCATCGGCGTAATCCAGACGAAAGCTTTCCAGCCCCTCCGCCCGCAGACGGTCGCAGTCCGTCTCTTGCCGACAGGTCGCAAATACCCGCCAGCCCCGGGCCTGCAGGGTACGGGCCGCGTCAAGGCCGATGCCTGATGAACATCCGGTGATCAGGATCGAGCTTTGGGACATCAAGGGCTCCGGCAGGGCTGTGCCCCGTCAGGGGGCCTTTGGGCTGAGGTAGCGCATTGCGACGAAGCCTTCCACCCCGTCGCCCTGGATCACGATCCGCGCCCATTCGTCGTCGACCGCCTGCACCAGAAGGGCGGCCTCGCCCGAGCCGAGCTTGCCCAGCACCTCTGCCTCGGTCGAGGGTTCGGAGCGGACATTGACGGAATCGGCCACCACGTACCAGATCGTTCCCGCGCCGCCATCGGCGACTTCTGCGGTGGCTTGCGGGGTAGGTGCAGCGGGCGCGGCGTCATTGCCGACCGAGGACAGCGAGAAGATCGGCTCTTCGACTTCGGTCACCAGTTCGCGGACCGGTTCGACATAGGGCTCGGGCTCGGCGCGCGCGACGGCGGCGGCTTCGGCCGCGGCGACAACAGGTGTGGCAACGGGCGCTGCGACAGACGGCTTGGCCACAGGCTCGGCCGCGACGATGGTCACTGTCTCGGCCTCTGCGGCGGGTTGCACCGAATCACGCCCCTCGATGGCCTTCCTTGCGGCGGCATCCGCCAGGCCTGGGCGCAGCTGGCCGCGGTCCTCCCCCGCAATCATTAGGGCGGCGAACAAGCCAGCACACAAAATCAACGTCAAGCGCAGCATCTGGAACCCGTATTTCTCTTTCGGCCCTCTTAGCACAGACGTTTAGCGGGAGTGCATGAAAAATGCACAACCTTGACGATGAATCGTGCCCGCGTCTTTGCCATCTGGACCCGTGGCACCGTTTTCCCTACACAACATGCATGAGTGCTGATGACGATGAGCCCAAGATCGAGGGTCCCGAGGGCCTGACCACCTCGGAACCGCTCTCCCGTGCGATCGGGGAGCGGTATCTGACCTATGCGCTGTCGACGATCATGCACCGGGCGCTACCCGACGCGCGGGACGGGCTGAAGCCGGTTCACCGGCGAATCCTCTGGGCGATGCGGCGGCTGCGGCTGACGCCGACGGGGGGGTTCCTGAAGTCGGCCAAGATCAGCGGCGACACGATGGGTGACTTCCACCCTCACGGCGACGCGGCGATCTACGACGCAATGGCGCGGCTCGCGCAGGATTTCAACATGCGCTACCCGCTGGTCGACGGGCAGGGCAACTTTGGTAACATCGACGGGGATAACCCGGCGGCCTCGCGGTATACCGAGGCGCGGGTGACGGCTGCGGCCGAGGCGCTGATGGAGGGGATCGACGAGACTGCCGTCGATTTCCGCCCGAACTACGATGGCCGTCTTGAAGAGCCTGTCGTCCTTCCTGCCGCCTTCCCGAACCTTCTGGCCAACGGATCGTCGGGGATCGCCGTCGGCATGGCCACGAACATCCCGCCGCACAACCTGGATGAGCTGATCGACGGTTGCCAGGCTTTGCTGGCTGATCCGGGGCTTTCGGATGAAGCGCTGGTGGCGCTGGTTCCGGGCCCGGATTTCCCGACGGGCGGGGTGATCGTCGAGCCTCGGGAGTCGATCCTGGAGGCCTATCGCACAGGTCGTGGCGCGTTCCGCACCCGCGCGAAGTGGGAGGTCGAGGACTTGGGCCGCGGCACCTGGCAGATCGTGGTCACCGAGATCC
>JBJTSJ010000117.1:0-3911 GCA_046076605.1 Tabrizicola sp. | reverse complement strand
GTGCGGATCATCGGGATTGATGTCCCGGGGTTTGGCGTGCCGACCCATGCCGAGGCGAAGGACGTGCTGGCCGGGGCGATGCTGGCCTATGCGCGGTCGGAGATCGAGGCGGGGCCGGTGGCGGCTCCGGCCCAAGGGCGGAGCGACCGGCCCACGGTGACCCTGCTGGGTGAGATGTTCCCGGCCGATCCGATGATGATCGGTGCGATGCTGGCCCCAATGGGCTTGGCAGCGGGGCCGGTGGTGCCGTGCCGCGAGTGGCGGGAGCTTTATGCGGCGCTGGATAGCGGTGTCGTCGCGGCGATCCATCCGTTCTACACCGCTGCGATCCGCGAGTTCCAGGCTGCGGGTAGGACCATCGTCGGCAGCGCCCCAGTGGGGCATGACGGGACGATGGCGTGGCTGGCTGCGATTGGGGATGCCTATGGCGTCCCGGCGGCGCAGGTGGCGGCGGCGCAGAATGCGTTTGGTCCGGCGATCAAGGGGGCCTTGGCGGCCAACCCGATCAAGGGGCGGATCACGCTGTCGGGCTATGAGGGCTCGGAGCTGCTGGTCGCCCGCCTGCTGATCGAGAGCGGGGCAGAGGTGCCGTATGTGGGCACGGCCTGCGCGCGGAATGAATGGTCGCAGGCGGACCGCGACTGGCTGGAGGCCAAGGGCTGCGTGGTGAAATACCGCGCGAGCCTTGAGGATGACCTGGCGGCGATGGAGGCGTTCCAGCCGGACCTCGCCGTCGGGACGACTCCGGTCGTTCAGAAGGCGAAGGAAAAGGCGATCCCCTCACTTTACTTCACCAACCTGATTTCCGCGCGGCCCCTGATGGGACCGGCGGGGGCGGGGTCGCTGGCCCAGGTGGTGAACGCCGCGATGGGCAACAAGACCCGGATGGAGGGCATGAAAGCCTTCTTCGAAGGGGTCGGCTCGGGCGATACCTCGGGCATCTGGGAAGGCGCGCCGAACCTGCGGCCGGACTTCCGGGCGATCCATCAGAAGAAGCTCGACAAGGCGGCCAAGGCTGCCAAGGCGGAGGAAATGATATGATCCGCCGGCACGATTTTTCTGCGAAAAATCGCAGCTTCGATCCTTCGCAGAAGGATCGTGCGTCGGGGGGTGCCCCGTGCTGATCCAGGATCATGACCGGGCGGGTGGCTACTGGGGCGCGATCTATGCCTTCTGTGCGGTGAAGGGCCTACAGGTCGTCATCGACGGCCCGGTCGGGTGTGAGAACCTGCCGGTGACGTCCGTGTTGCACTACACCGACGCGCTGCCGCCGCATGAGTTGCCCATCGTGGTGACGGGTCTCGGGGAGGGCGAGATGACCTCGGGCACCGAAGGCTCGATGGCGCGCGCGTGGAAGACGCTGGACCCGGCTTTGCCAGCGGTGGTGGTCACGGGGTCGATTGCCGAGATGATCGGCGGGGGCGTGACGCCGCAAGGGACCAATATCCAGCGGTTCCTGCCGCGCACCATCGACGAGGACCAATGGCAGTGCGCTGACCGGGCGATGACCTGGATCTTCACGGAATTCGGGATGACCAAGGGGCGGATGCCTCCGGATGCTGTGCGGCCCGAGGGGTCGAAGCCGCGGGTCAATATCCTTGGGCCGATGTACGGCACCTTCAATATGGCCTCGGACCTGGCCGAGATCCGGCGGCTGGTCGAAGGCATCGGGGCTGAGATCAACATGGTGATGCCCTTGGGCGCGCACCTGGCCGAGATGCGGAACCTGGTGAACGCGGACGCCAACGTGGTGATGTACCGCGAGTTTGGCCGGGGCCTCGCCGAATGTCTGGGCAAGCCCTACCTGCAGGCGCCCATTGGGCTGGAGTCCACGACCCTGTTCCTGCGGACCTTGGGTGAGATGCTGGGGCTGGACCCCGAGCCGTTCATCGCGCAGGAAAAGCATTCGACGCTGAAGCCCCTGTGGGACCTCTGGCGGTCGGTGACGCAAGATTTCTTCGCCACCGCAAGCTTCGCCATCGTCGCGAACGAGACCTACACGCGGGGCATCCGCAAGTTTCTGGAAGACGACCTCGGCCTGCCTTGCGCTTTCGCGGTGCCGCGGCTGGCGGGGCAGAAGACCAACAACGAAGCGGTGCGTGGGCTGATGAAGCAGCACCGGCCGCTGATCGTGCTGGGGTCAATCAACGAGAAGATCTACCTGGCGGAGCTGAAGGGCGGGCATGGGCCTGCGCCAAGCTTCATTCCGGCCAGCTTCCCGGGGGCCGCGATCCGGCGCGCCACGGGGACTCCGTTCATGGGCTACGCCGGCGCGGTCTATCTGTTGCAGGAAGTGTGCAACGGGTTGTTCGACGCGCTGTTCCACATCCTGCCGCTGGGGTCGGAGATGGACAGCGCCGCGTCCACGCCCACGACCTTGCGCCGTGACATGCCCTGGGACACGGACGCGCAGATGGCGCTGGACCGCATCCTGCAGCAGCACCCGGTGCTGACCCGTATATCCGCCGCCCGCACGCTGCGGGACGCGGCTGAGAAAGCCGCGCTCGACCATGGGGCCGAGCGGGTTGTCCTGGAATTCGTCGAACCCCTGGCGGGGGGAAATGCCGCAGGGGTCAAAGGGGGAGAGAGAGCATGAGCGACCAGAGCTACATTGCCCACGTTCAGCTGAAGACGGCGCATCACAAGCGCACGCCGAGGGCCGAATATGCGACCTACTTTGCGCTGATCCTGATCCTTGCGCTGCCGGTGCAGTGCCTGGTCTGGCTGGGCTCGGCCATCCGCCACATGAAAATTCCGGCACAAGGTCCCCTCGCGCGCGCGCTTCGCGATGCCGAAGAGATCACGCCTTCGATCTTCCGCCCCTGAACAGGCGGATCTTATGACCGACGCGGTGCGCCCGCCCGTCCGGTGAAGCCTTCGGGGAGGGCGGGGAAACCCGGCCTTTCCGGAACCAACGGTGCAGCACTCCGCTGCCCCGTGTACCCAGCCGCAGGGGATGCGGCGTCAGTCTGCCAATCCGGAGGATAGAATGGCTGATAAATCCGACCTGAGTTTCACAGGTCTCACCGACGAGCAGGCGCAAGAACTGCACTCCGTCTACATGAGCGGGCTTTGGCTTTTCGTGGTCATCGCCGTCGTCGCTCATCTGGCGGTGTACATCTGGCGCCCGTGGTTCTGAGGAGGAACGATAAATGTCCAAGTTCTACAAAATCTGGCTCATCTTCGATCCTCGTCGCGTCTTCGTGGCACAGGGCGTGTTCCTGTTCCTTCTGGCGGCAATGATCCACCTCGTGCTGCTCAGCACGCCTGCCTACAACTGGTTCGATATCGCGTCTGCCAAGCATGGCTATGTCGCGGCAGAAGCGGCCAGCGAGTAGGTCATGCCCATCGTTGGGGGCGGCGCAGCCCTGTGCCCGCCGCCCCCGACAACCTGACGTCTGACACATATCCGGATGCGCCCGCCGACTGCGCCCGACGGCGGCACTGACCGGAAGAAACGCGAGAGGGAAGCATGGCACTGCTCAGCTTCGAACGAAAATACCGCGTGCCCGGAGGCACGCTGATCGGGGGCAACCTGTTCGACTTCTGGGTCGGCCCCTTCTATGTCGGATTCTTCGGGGTCCTGACCTTTTTCTTTGCCGTGCTTGGCACCGTGCTGATCCTGTACGGAGCCGTGCTGCAGGGGACCTGGAACCCCTGGCTGATCTCGATCAACCCGCCGCCCGTGGAAATGGGCATGGCGATGGCGCCGCTGCGCGAGGGCGGATTGTGGCAGATCATCACGATCTGCGCGATCGGGGCCTTCGTGACCTGGGCGCTGCGCGAGGTGGAAAGCTGCCGCAAGCTGGGGGTTGGCTACCACGTGCCCTTCGCCTTCAGCATGGCGATCTTCGCCTATGTGACGCTGGTGGTGATCCGGTCCGCGCTGATGGGGGCCTGGGGCTATGCCT
>JBJTSJ010000116.1:0-7536 GCA_046076605.1 Tabrizicola sp. | reverse complement strand
GGACACCATACGGGCCCGCGGCGTGACGATGGCCGCAAACGAGGCCGGACACATGTCAGCACCCGACGACGCGCCAGGATCAGCTCCAAAAATCCCTCTTGCGCATGGGGCGGTTACACATGTTGCATGAGATCGGCCTGCCCTTCGTGGTCCATGGCCGCGCAACCGGGGCAAGCGATGCCTATTCCTGGCTGGACGTGAACAACCGCCGCGCCATTCAGCACGCGACCGAACGGCTGCTGGACCTTGGCCACCGGCGCATAGCGTTGGTCAACGGGTTGGAATTCATGGATTTCGCGATCCGCCGCCGCCGTGGGTATCTTGATGCGCTTGCAGGCCGTCAGATTGCCGCCGATCCCCAGCTCATGGCGTCCGATGAGATGACCGAGGCGGCGGGCTATGCGGCTGCCCGCACCATGCTTGCCCTGCCCGACCCGCCGACCGCCTTTGTGGCCGCCTCGATGCTGTCAGGCATGGGGGTCCGCCGGGCGGTCGAAGAGGCCGGGCTCAAGCTTGGTCGGGATGTGTCGGTCATCATCTTTGACGATGACCTCAGCTACATGAAGAACGGCGAGGATCGACCGATCTTCACCGCGATGCGATCTTCGGTGCGCGAAGCCGGGCGCCAGGTCGCCGAGATGTTGCTGGCCCGGATCGAAAACCCCACTGCGGGCGAAGTCCAACTGCTATTGGAGGCGGAACTGGTGGAGGGTCTGTCAACGGGGCCTGCCCCCCGCCGCTGATCGATCCGAACCGCTTTGAAACCACTGGCGCGCGCGGCGCTTTCGCCCTATCACGCAGCTGCATTTTGAACGACGGACCAGGCCCATGACCCTTGCGATCCTTGCCGATATCGGTGGCACCAACACCCGCGTGGCGCTGGCCGACGGCGCCAGTGTCCGGCTTGATTCGATCCGCCGCTATCCGAACGCCGAATACCAGGCGCGCGGCCAGGACATCGCCCACGTCCTGGGCGATTATCTGGCCACCACCGGTGCGAAGGTCGATGGCGTCTGCGTTGCGGCGGCTGGGCCGGTGCAGGACGGCGTGGCGACGATGACCAACCTCGACTGGGTGATGGACGCGGCCAAGCTGTCGGGCGCGACCGGTGCGCGCAAGGTTGCGATCCTGAACGACCTGCAGGCCCAGGGTCAGGCGCTGGGTCATATTCCCGCCGCCAATCTGCGCCGCGTGATCGACGGGCCGGTCAAGGCTGGCGCTTCAATGCTGGTCGTGGGCCTGGGCACTGGCGTCAACGCCGCCCCGGTCCATCCCGGACCACAAGGGCGCGTGGTCCCGCCCTCGGAATGCGGTCACGTCAACATGCCGGTCCGGTCCGAGGAGGACCTTCAGCTGGCCCGCTTCATCGAGGCCCGGCTGCAAGGCGAAGGCGAGGTGCCCCATGCCGGGGTCGAGGAGGTGCTCGCGGGGCGCGGGCTTGCCAATCTGCACGCCTTTGCCGCCCAGGTTGCCGGTCATCCGGCCGAACTGACATCAGCGCAGGTTCTGAAAGCGTTGGAGGCAGGTGATGCGGTCGCAACTCATGCCGCACGCCTGTATATACATATCCTTGGTCAGATGCTGGGCGACCTGGCGCTGATCCACCTGCCCTACGGCGGCATCTTCCTGATCGGCGGCATGGCGCGGGCGATGACGCCCTACTTCCCGACCTTCGGTCTGCAGACCTCATTCCGCGAGGCGCGGCGGGTCGACCTTCTGTTGAAGGATTTCTCGGTCACCGTGGTGGAAGACGACTACGCCGCCCTGACCGGCTGTGCGGCCTACTTGAACGCCCAGACCTAAGCGTCTGTTATTACAACTGTTCCTTGATGAACTGTAGCGCTATACCCAGCCCGTCTGGTGCGATTCCATGGCCGGTACCCTGCATCACGTGGCCATAGGTCGGGAACCCCGCCGCCACCAGCGCATCCCCCGCCTTTGCCATGTCCGAAAACGGCACCACCGGGTCCTGGTCGCCGTGGATCAGCAGCACCGGCGGCTTCACCAGCGCCTCGCCCGCCAGCCTCTCCGGCCGCAGCAGCCGGCCAGAGATCGCCACGATCCCCGCCACCGCCTCCGCCCGCCGCGGCGCCACGTGCATCGACATCATCGAGCCCTGGCTGAAGCCCACCAGCACCAGCCGGTCTGCCGTCAAACCCTCATCCGCCATACGCGCATCCAGGAAGGCGTTGATGTCCACGGTCGAGGCGTCAATCCCCGCATCCGCCTCTCCCTGGGCCGAGCCATCGATCCAAGGCACTGGGAACCACTGAAACCCACTCCCGCCACTGCGACACGGCTCGGGCGCGTCGGGGGCCACGAAGGCCACGCCCGGCAGATGCGGCCCCATCACGTCGGCAAGGCCCAGAAGGTCCGCCCCATTCGCTCCGTAGCCATGCAGAAAAACCAGCAGGCTCTTCGCCTCGCCCTTCGCCGGGCCTTTCCGGCCGAACCGCAATTCCCGCATCGCTCAAACCCCTTCCCGATCCTTTGCCACCCGGTAGTAGGCCCAAAGCACCCGCGCCGCAACCGACCGCCAGGGCGACCAGGCCTCGGCCATCGCGCGCAGCGCCTTGTCTCCGGGCCTCGCCTCCAGCCCGAACAGGATCCGCGCCGCCTCTTGCAACGCAAGGTCACCGGGGGCGAACACATCCGCCCGGCCCAGAGCGAACATCGCGTAGATCTCCGCCGTCCAGACACCGATCCCCGGCACCGCGACCAGGATCTTCACGACATCAACATCAGGAACGCCCCGCAAGGCATGGAAATCAATTCCAACTTGCGCCAGGACGCGCCCGTACCGCGCCTTCTGCCGGCTTAACCCCGCCAGGCGCAGGTCCTCGTCAGAGGCCGCCGCCATCACCTCTGCCTCGGTCAGCCCGGCCGCCTCCAGCCGGGCCCAGATCGCCCGGGCACTGGCGACGGACACCTGCTGGCCCACTATGGCTCGGAGGAGAGCTGCAAACCCGTCCGCCTCGCGCCGCAGGGGCAAGGGTCCGACCAGCGTCAGCGCATGGGCAAAACGCGGCTCCTGACGGGCCAGCCAGTCCGCCCCCTCGGCCACGCAGTCCAGCGTCTGGATGATCCGTCCCACCATGACCCGCACCTTTTCATCCCCCGGCCCGCCCCGCAACTCCCCCCGGAAGGCCCCTTGCCGCCGCCGCGCCCCGGGTCTACGCCTTAATGCATGACCAACGACTCCACCGCCCGCCGCAACGTCTACGTCCTTGTCGCAACCCAGGCCGTCCTCGGCGCGCAACTGCCGATGATCTTCACCATCGCGGGCCTCGCCGGGTCGTCCCTTGCCCCAAACAAGTGCTGGGCCACGCTCCCCATCACCGCGATGGTCATCGGCTCGATGCTGACCGCCACGCCGCTGTCGATGCTGATGCAGCGCTATGGCCGCCGCGCCGGGTTCTTCTTCGGTGCCGCCGGAGGCGCCACCGGGGCCGCGATCGGCGCCTACGGCCTGTCGACCGGCAGCTTCGCGCTCTTCTGCTTCGGTGCCCTCATCTCCGGCATCTACATGTCCGCCAACGGCTTCTACCGCTTTGCCGCCGTCGATACGGCTTCGGAAGCCTTCCGGCCCAAAGCCATTTCCTGGGTCATGGCCGGGGGCCTCCTCTCGGCCGTCTTCGGCCCGCAACTGGTGAAACTCACCGCCGATGCCATGGCCGTGCCCTTCCTCGGCGCCTACCTCACCGTCATCGTCCTGAACCTCGCCGGGTCCTTCCTGTTCCTCGCTCTCGACATCCCCAAGCCCAAGCCCTCCGCCGAAGGCAGTGCCCTCGGGCGCACAAGGGGAGAGCTGATCCGCACTCCGCGCATCCTGGTGGCTATGATCTGCGCCACCGTCTCCTACGCGCTGATGAACCTGGTGATGACTTCCTCGCCCCTGGCTGTGGTCGGCTGCGGCTTCGACAAGTCCTACGCCGCCGACATCGTCACCGCCCATGTGCTGGCGATGTATGCCCCGTCCTTCTTCACCGGCCATCTGATCGCGCGCTTCGGGGTCGAGAAGATCATCGCCACCGGCCTCACCATCCTTGCCGCCGCCGGGGCCGTCGCCATGGCGGGGTTCGAGTTGGAAAACTTCTTCGGTGCTCTGATCCTCCTTGGCCTCGGCTGGAACTTCGGCTTCATCGGCGCGACGACCATGCTGACCTCCGCCCAACGGCCCGAAGAGCGCGGCCGCCTGCAAGGCCTGAACGACCTCGTCGTCTTCGGCGGCGTGACGATGGCCTCCTTCTCCTCGGGCGGGCTGATGAACTGCTCCGGCGGCTCGGTCCATGCCGGCTGGCAGATGGTCAACCTCGCCATGCTGCCCTTCCTGGTCCTGGCCGGGGGCGCGCTGATCTGGCTCTGGCTGCGGCCGCAGGAAACCCGGACCTGACCCCTACCAGCGCCCGCTGAACGCCTGCCACAACAACCGCCAGCGCCGCTGGAACTCGGACAGTCGCACGTCGCAGCGCCCGGTCGCAAGCACCTGACGTAAAAGGCTTTCCGCCTGCCAGCCCACCAGGAAGGCCGGGAACACCTCTTTCGGCACCAGACGCTTGGCCTGTCGCGCCGTGGCGAGCTTGGCCAGGCCCAGACGCGCAACTTCCTGAACTGTCGCGCCTTCCGGCAAGGGCTGGCGGCCCCGCGCGTCCAGGTCCGGCACGGCCAGCAGATAGCTCGCCGCCGCCGCGGCCCAGCCATAGGCCCGCAGCGCGTGTTCTGCGCCATCCGGTGCCCCCAGCGCCCGACCGGCCAGCCACATCAACCCGCCCCCGGTGTCGTCGAGATATGCGGTCAGCCCCGCAACCCCGTCATGTGGTTCGCGGTGGATGTCCCAGCGGCGGGCGGCGATCAGGCGGTCCAGTACGTCCACCGGGAGCCCAAAGTCCCGGATTAGGTCGTGAAGCGGCCCCGCCACCTCATGCGCGCGCGCCGCACTGGACTCCGCATTCTCGACGACGTCGCGCCACCACTGCAGCCGCATCTCGGCGATCAACACCTCTTGGGTGACCCACGGCGCGCGGGCAACCTCCAGGTTGAAGGCATACAGCGGGAAAAGCTGCGCCCGCGCCTCGACCGGGGCCGCCATCACCGCACGGAACCGGTCCGGGTCACCCCGTTCCACCAGCTCCGCACAGGCGGCCACGCTCACTTCGGCACCCCGAAGTCGCGGATCAGCTTCCACTGAATTGCATCCAACAGGGCCTCGAACGACGCATCGATGATGTTGGCGCTGACCCCCACCGTCGACCAGCGATGCCCCTGCCCGTCCTCGCTGTCGATGATGACCCGCGTCACGGCCTCGGTGCCCCCGTTGGTGATCCGCACCTTGAAGTCGACCAGCTTCATGTCGTCAATGCAGGCCTGGTAGGGCCCCAGGTCCTTGCCCAGGGCCTTCGCCAGCGCGTTGACCGGCCCCCGGTCGTGGCCATCCTCGCCCATGCTGTCGCTGACCGACATGTTCTTCCGGTCGCCGATCTTGACCACCACGACGGCCTCGGACAGCGAGATCATCCGGTCGTACTTGTTCTTCCGCCGCTCCACCGTCACCCGATAGCGCTTGACCTCGAAGAACTCCGGGCACAGGCCCAACTCCCGCCGCGCCACCAGCTCGAACGAAGCCTGCGCGCCGTCATAGGCATAACCCTGGTCCTCGCGCTCCTTGATCACCTCGATGATCCGGCCGAGGCGTGGGTCCTTCGGATCAACCTCGATCCCCGCCGCCGCCAGCCGCGCCCGCAGGTTCGACAGCCCCGCCTGGTTCGACATCGGAATGACGCGTTCATTGCCGACCAAGGAAGGGGCAATATGTTCGTAGGTCGTCGGGTCCTTCAGGATCGCGCTGGCATGGAGGCCCGCCTTGTGGGCAAAGGCACTCGCGCCCACGTAGGGTGCCGACCGCAGCGGTACCCGGTTCAGGATGTCGTCCAGCATCCGGCTGGTCTTGAGCAACCCCGCCAACGCCTCTTTCGTCACCCCCGTCTCGAACCGGCTCGCATGGGGTTCCTTCAGCAGCAACGTCGGGATCAGCGTCGTCAGGTTCGCATTCCCGCAGCGCTCTCCCAGCCCGTTGAGCGTCCCCTGGATCTGCCGCGCCCCGGCTTCGACCGCCGCCAGCGAGTTCGCCACAGCGTTGCCGGTGTCATCGTGGCAATGGATGCCGAGCCTGTCGCCGGGGATGCCCGCCGCGATCACCTCCGCTGTCACGCGCCCCACTTCGGCGGGCAGCGTGCCGCCGTTGGTGTCGCACAGGACGATCCAGCGGGCGCCGGCGTCGAGGGCGGCGTGCAGGCAAGAGAGGGCGTAGTCCGGATTCGCCCGATAGCCGTCAAAGAAGTGCTCGGCATCGAAGAGGGCCTCGCGGCCCTTGCTGACCAGGTGGCGGATCGAGCTTGCGATGGCCTCGCGGTTTTCGTCCAGCGTCACGCCGAGGGCGGTGGTGACGTGGAAATCGTGGGTTTTGCCGACGAGGCAGACCGCCGGGGTGCCTGCGTTGAGGACGGCGGCGAGGACGTCGTCGTTCTCGGCCGACCGACCCACGCGGCGAGTCATGCCGAAGGCGGTGAGGGTGGCGCGGGTCTCCGGGGGGGCGGCGAAGAAGTCGGAATCCGTGGGGTTCGCCCCGGGCCAGCCGCCCTCGATATGGTCGACGCCCAGCCGGTCGAGGGCCAGGGCAATCTGGGACTTCTCGGCGGTGGAGAACTGGACACCCTGGGTCTGCTGGCCGTCCCGCAGGGTCGTGTCGAATAGGTAGAGGCGGTCGCGGGTCATGGGTGTGTCCACGGTGGACAGGATTTCGGGGCGCGTGATATCAAGGGCTTGCGCGTGGCTGTTAACCTGGTGCTAACGGTTGGGCCGGGCCAAAATCCTTCGAAGGATTTTGCAAATTTCTTCGAAGAAATTTGTCCGGAGTTTTTGAAAACTCCGCGGTCGCGCGGGGTGGTCACTGGAGCGCCTCCAGCTTGGCGGGGTCGAAGTCGGACCGCATCTCGGCCATGACGCCTTGAGGTATAGCTTTTAGTTCCAGACCCGCCAGAACCGCAACCGCCTTGATCTGATCGGCTGCAGCGTAGTCCTTCGCCGCACGGCGCGCTTGCCAGAGTTCCGCAAAAGTTTTGACCCGGGCAAAGTACTTGTCCTGGTCCCCTTCGCCCGCCACGAAAACGGTTCCAAAGGAGGCCTCGACCTTCTTCCAGCTCCAGTTCGCCGTTTCAGGACCTAATAGTCCCAGAAGGCCCGCTGACGCCTTCACCCCGGCCCAGTCCCCCTCGCCCGCTGCCGCATGGAGCGCGGCAAGTGCCCCGGCGGTGTTCAGATCGTCCGCCAACGCCTCGACCACGCCCGGCAGCGGAGCGGAGGCCGCAACAGACGCAGTCGCCGCCCGCCATTTCCGCAGCGTCGCCTCGGCCTGCCGCGCCTTCTCCGCTGTCCAGTCCATCGGGCTGCAGTAATGCGTCATAAGGAACACGAACCGGATCACCTCGCCCGGTATCCCCTGATCCAAGAGATCCCGCACGGTGAAGAAGTTGCCCAAAG
>JBJTSJ010000115.1:0-13238 GCA_046076605.1 Tabrizicola sp. | reverse complement strand
CCCAGCCGAGGATGCCTTCCTTCGCCAGGATCAGCTTCCAGGCGTAGACCTTGACCAGGTAGCTGGACCACAGCGGCAGCATCACGCCCAGGTAGAAGGCGGCCTTCCACGGGCCCTTGGCGTAGCGGGCGGCGTAGTAGGCGATGGGGAAGGCAAGGATCGCGCAGGCGAGCGTCACGGCGGTCGCCATGACCACAGTGCGGATGATGATGTCCAGGTTCTGCGCCCGGAACAGCTCGGCATAGGTCTTGAGCGTAAACTCTTCCTTCACCACGCCCGAGAACTCGTCGATCGAGTAGAAGGACTGGAGGAGGAGCGCGGCGAGCGAGCCGAGGTAGACCACGCCCAGCCAGAGGAGCGGCGGGGTAATGAGGAGGAGGAGGAACAGGCGCGGGCGGCTCCAGAACGTGCTGGTCAGCCGGTCGGCCAGGCCCTTGGCGGGCAGGATCGCGGTGGTGGTCATCGGCGCGCCTCTGAAGGGTCAAAATTCTTGAAGGAAGAATTTTGGGCACCCGGGTCTGCGGCGTCGCGCGGGCGGGTGGCGGCGGAGCCTCCGGCGGGGATATTTGAGGACGAAGAATGGAGAGGGCGATGCATCATTCTTCGTCCCGAAGTATCCCGGGGTCTGACATCTGACGCGCCATTGGTTCGAGCGGCAGATGTCATGGCCCGAAGGGCGAGGGGGCAGCGCCCCCGGCGACGACGGGTCCGGGTGGAGCGCATCAGTTCGACCCCATCAGGTGCAAGGCCTGCGGGTCGAAGGCGATGGCGGTGGTCGTGCCTTCCGCAGGGACGTGTTGGCCCGCAGGGACCATAGCGGCGATCTCGGTGCCGCCCGCGTTGATCACCACGCGGGTGCCGGAGCCGAGGTAGCGCAGAGCGGTCACGGTGCCCTGGACCGGGCCGGTTGTGGCAAGACGTGTTGCCTCGGGGCGCAGCGACGCCCACTGCGCGGGGCCGCCGAGAGCGCGGGTCAGGTCGGGGGGCAGGACGTTCGACGAGCCCACGAAATCCGCGACAAAGCGGGTTGCGGGGCGGTCGTAGATGTCCTGCGGGGTGCCGATCTGGGCGATCTTGCCTTCGTTGAAGACGGCCAGGCTGTCGGCCATCGACAGGGCCTCGTGCTGGTCATGCGTCACGAAGACGAAGGTCAGCCCCAGCTTGTGCTGCAGCGCTTTCAGCTCATCCTGCATCGCCTCGCGCAGCTTCAGGTCCAAGGCACCCAGCGGTTCGTCCAGAAGCAGCACGCGAGGTTCATTGACCAGCGCGCGGGCCAAAGCCACCCGTTGCCGCTGCCCGCCCGACAGTTGCGCAGGCTTGCGGTCGCCGTAGCCGTCCAGCTTGACCAGGGCCAGCATCTCTTCGGCCTTGGCATAGCGGTTCGCGCGCGGCGTGCCCTTGACCATCAGCCCGTAGGCCACGTTGTCGCGCACGTTCAGGTGCGGGAACAGCGCATAGTCCTGGAACACCGTATTCACGTTGCGCAGGTGCGGCGGGGTTTCCGACACATCCTCGCCAAAGATGCGGATCGCGCCGCCGGTAGGCTTTTCAAACCCCGAGATCAGCCGCAGGCAGGTGGTCTTGCCTGACCCAGACGGCCCGAGCATCGCGAAGAACGACCCCTCGGCGATGGTCAGGTCCACGCCATCGACAGCCTTTACGGTGCCGAAGTGGCGCGAGACGTTCTGGAATTCCACGGCTGAAGTCATGACATGTCCGTAGGGTGCGCAGTCACGGCGCACCGCTGGTTGAAGGAAGGGTGCGCCCGGAAGGCGCACCCTGGAATGTTGCGATTACCGACCGCCGATCACGCCGATGTAGTCGGACACCCAGCGGTAGTAAGGCACGCAGGCCCCTTCCCCCTGGCTGCAGTTCGACACCGGGGTGGTCCAGAACCGGATCTTGTCGAAGTCATCCAGCCCGTTCGCCGTGCAGCTTTCTGCCGTGGCCATCCCGCGGCCATCGGTGCAGGCGGCGGGCACGGCCGGGTTCGCGCCAAACCAGACCGACAGGTCGGCCTGCAGGTTCGAGGCCAGCGAATGCTCCATCCACAGATACGAGCAGTTCGGGTTCGCGGCATCGACATGCATCATCGTCGTGTCGGCCCAGCCCGTGGCACCTTCCTGCGGGATGGTCGAGGCGATCGGCAGGCCTTCCGCCTTGAGCAGGTTGACCTGGAACGGCCAGGAGCCCGAGGCGACCACGCCTTCGTTCTTGAAGTCGTCCATCTGGATAAAGGCGTCGTGCCAATAGCGGCTGGTCAGCTCGCGCTGCTGGCGCAGAAGGTCAAGCGCGGCCTTGTACTGTTCCTCGTTCAGCTCGTAAGGCGAGGTGATCTTCAGTTCCGGCTTGTGGAACATCAGGTACTGCGCGGCGTCGGCGACGTGGATCGGGCCGTCATAGGCCTGGACGCGCCCCTTGTTCGACTTTCCGTCGGGCAGCGTCATCTCCTCGAACACGACGTTCCACGAGGTCGGCGGCTCCTTGAACACCTCGGTGTTGTACATCAGGACGTTCGGCCCCCACATGTACGGGACGCCGTAGTGGACGCTGTCCACCGTGTGCCAGGGCGCGTTCTGCAGCCGTTCGTCCACCGTCTTCCACGACGGGATCAGGTCGATGTTGATCGGCTGGACGCGGTCGCCTGCCACCAGGCGCAGGGACGCGTCGCCCGAGGCGGTGACAAGGTCGAACCCGCCTTCGTTCATCAGCGCGACCATCTCGTCCGAGGTGTTGGCGGTCTTGACGTTGACCTTGCAGCCCGAGGCGGCCTCGAACTTCGTCACCCAGTCGAAGGCCTTGTCGGTCTCGCCGCGCTCGATATAGCCCGGCCAGGCCACGATGTTCACCTGTCCTTCCGGCGCACCGATCTCGGTGACTTGGGCAAGCACGGGGGAAAGTCCGGTCAGAAGCGCAAGGGTGGTTGTTCCCATCAGTCTGAGGTGGTTCATGTCAGGCTCCCGTTGGTGTGTCTCTTGCATGCGCAGAGGGTCCGTTCTCGCGGACTTGAAAAAAGCGTAGGATGCCACGAAACTTTCACAATAACAAAAAACTGAAGCCAGATATCTGATTTGCCGATGCCTGACCGCGGTTTTGAGTGTTTTGATTGTTCTTGCTTGTTTGGTTTCCGACTCTTCTTAGGTAAACAAGAATTTGGAATGTAGGTGGATGGTAGACATGCTGATGATCGCGCCGGCGCCGGTGATCGAAACCGGTGACAAGCTGCGTCTGGACGTGAAGTTCGTGGAAGGCATGCGCGTCCAGCAAGCCTACTGGCCAAGCCGCATCACTGTCGCCTTGCGGCGGGGGGTAGCCGCGATCCCCTTCGGGCGGGACTATGACCGCAGCGATCTTCCGTTCGATCTGCTGCTGCTTGACCCGCATGAGCCGCTGACAGCCGCGCATCTGGACGGGGCCGAGCTGATTTATGCCGGCGGGGACGACTTTCACTGCCTGGGCCTGACAGACCATCTGAAGCCGGGGCAGAAGATCGTCTATGTGATCGAATACACCCACGATACCCGGATGCAGATCCTGGCCCTGGATCGCAGTCGCGGATTCCTGCGGCGGCTGAAGGGCGGGCTCTGGCTGCGCCAACAGGAAAAGCGGCGCCAGCGGGCTTTCCGGGCGGCAACTGCGCTGCAGGCGAATGGCTACCCGGCCTATGATGCCTATGCCGGGATGACCGGAGACTGCCTGCTTTATCTGGACGGCCGCATGACGCCCGACCTGTTCGCGACCGAGGCGGAAATGGCCGCGCGCGAGGCCCGGCTGAAGGCTGGTGGGCCGTTGCGGCTGATCTTCTCGGGTCGGTTGGAGCCGATGAAGGGCGCGCAGGACCTGGTGCCCGTGGCGCGACGTTTGACCGAACGCGGCGTCGACTTCACGCTGAATATCTTCGGCAGCGGTGCGCTTGAGGGCGAGGTCATGGCCGGCATGCAGCAGTTGAAGGAGCCGGCCCGGGTCCGGCTGCACCGTGCAGTCGACTTCGAGACGGAACTGGTGCCTTTCACCCGGACGCAGGCGGACCTGTTCATCGGCTGTCATCGCCAGTCCGACCCGTCCTGCACCTATATCGAGGCGATGGGCTGCGGCGTTGCCGTCGCGAGCTACGACAACCGGATGTGGACCCGGCTGAACGCCGAATCGAACGCGGGTTGGAACGTCCCCCTCGGTCAGCCGCTTGCCCTGGCCGACCGGGTGGCGGATCTGGCGCAACAGCCTGGGGCGATGGGCACCGCCAGCCGCAATGCCTGGGCGTTCTCGCGGGCGCATGGATTCCTGCCGGTGTTCAAGCGGCGCATGGAACATCTGGCGCAGGTCGCCGGGGTCAAGCTTCTGGACGTTGCGGCCTGACCGGGGTCGGGGGCGCGGTCAGCCCGGGCGGGTAACGGCCGTGCTTTGCGCCGACCGGATGAAGTTCGACGCAGGTCCGGTCAGCGGCGCGCCCTTGCGCCAGGCCAGGCCCACCTGCACCGACGGCAGGTCGCCCGAGACATCGCGGATTTCGATCCGGTCGCCTTCCAGGGACCAGGGCCGGTAGACGAGGCTCGGCAGGATCGCCAGCCCCGCGCCGGTGGCGACCAGCGACCGCACGGCCTCGACGCTGCGGGTGCGGAAGGCGATCTGCGGCTTGACCGGCAGGGCGGCGGTCAGGCGGCGGGTGGATTCCTCGATCTCGTCCACCATCAGCTGGATCATCGGCGTGCCGGCAAGTTCTTCCAGCGCAATGCTTTCCTGCTGCGCCAACGGGTGGCCCAGGGGCAGCCAAAGGCGATAAGGCGACACCAGCAACGTTTCCACGTTCAGTGCCATGCGGTCGTGCACGGATGAGGTGAGGAGGACCGCCACGTCCAGCTCTCCGCCGATCAAGAGGTGCTGCAGGTATTCGCCGCTGTCCTCGATCACGTTCAGCTCGACCTGCGGGAAGGCGCGGCGATAGCGTTGCAGGATGTCCGACAGGACGTAGCCTGCGACCAGACTGGTCACCCCCAGAGACAGGCGGCCCTTTGCCGTCTCCGCTTCGGTCTGGAAGGTCGTCCGCGCGGTCGCGACATCGGCTAGGATCTGCCGGGCATGACGCAGGAAGGCCGAGCCCTTGTGTGTCAAGAGGATGCCGCGCGCCTGTCGGTCGAACAGCACCACGCCCAGATCGTCTTCCAGCGCTCGAATGGCCTCGGTCACCGAGGACTGGCTGATCGACAAGGCCCGCGCCGCACCGGAAACGGAACCAGCCTCGGCGGCTCCGACAAAGAATTGCAGCTGGCGCAGGGTGAATGCCATCGGAAACCGCGATAGGACCTGCACACTATCTGCCTGATAGATGGCCGCATGGCAAGGGTTGCGGCGTCCTTGCGGCTGTGGCTTTGTTGCGGAAAACGAAACGGAGGCAGGGATGATCTGGATATTGTTGGCGGTTGTGTTGGGTGGCGTGGCGATCGCCCTGCAGGCCCCGGTCAACGCCGCTCTTGCGCGGGAACTTGGTGGCCCGGTGCCTGCCGCGGCCGTATCGTTTGGCGTGGGCTTCGTCGTCCTTCTCATGATCGCTTTCGTCCAGGGGCAGGGCGAGGCCTTCTTGAAGCTGCCGCAGGTTCCGACCTGGACGCTGATCGGCGGCTGCCTTGGTGCGTGGTATGTCCTCAGCGCGGTCTGGGGCGTGTCGCAACTGGGGGTGCTGACCCTGATCGCGGCGCTGATCCTTGGCCAGATGACGGCGGCGATGGTGATCGACGCGACCGGCGCCCTGGGCGTGACGGCGCGCGAGATAACGCCCACGCGGATCGCCGCCGCGGGCCTGGTGATGGCCGGGTTGATCCTGTCGCGGGTCTAGGCCTCGGGCACCCAGCGGCCGGTTTCCACCGCTGTCCAGCCGGGCCGCAGGGCAGGGGGTGGCGCGCCATCCTGCCAGAAGCACAGGCGCAGATGGTCCGCCTCGCCCGTCGCGTCGGCGACCAGGGTCCAGTCCATCCGGAAGCCGTCCAGAAGCAGGCCCTCGGCATAGAAGGCGATCTCCTCGGCTTCCAGTGCCTCGGAGGGGCTGTCGGGCCAGCCCTCGGCATCGCCCCAGAACACCATTCCCTCGATGTCGCGATGCTTGCGCGCGATCTTGGCCAGCGGCGCTAGGAAGGCTTCGATCGGCGTCGGGTCGGAACTCTGCCGGGCCATCATGCGCCTTTCAGGGCCAGCGGCAGCGCCCGGCACAGGTCCGGCTGCGCGGCGGCCACAAGCGCCTGATAGGCGGCAAGGCGGTCGGGGGTGAAAAGCCCGGCCTCGGCCAGGATGTTGACCGTGCCATGCACCGGGCCGCCATCATGGACCGGCACGTTGATGCAGGACCCCAGCCCCAGCGAGGTGATCAGCGCATGGTCGAAGAAATACTTCGCGAACTCTGGCGGAGTGTTCGCCACAAAGGTCTGCCGCCCGGCGATGGTATGGTCGTACCAGCCGTCCCGCTCCATCGGTTTCGTCCCCGAGACCGGGTATTCCACCGGATGCGAGGTGTAGACCCGGCGAAACAGCCCCGCCTCGGCGTCCAGCGCCGTCAGGGTGAAAAGCCGGGTCCCAAGGGCGGCACAGCGGCGGTGAAGGTCGGCGAAGGCGGAATAGGTCATCGGTTTGCGCTTCATCAAGGCGGGGGCGTCGCCAGGGGCGCATTGTCGGGTCTGGCCACGGACTGTCAATGAAGGAGGATCCCATGCGCTATGAAATCGCCGCGCGGCGGCTGGACGGGACGGGCAGCCTTGCCATCGCGCACGGGGCGGAGGTGCGGCTTGCCACCGACATGGAGGGCCGCAAGGATGCGATGAACCCGGTGGAGCTGTTGCTGTCCGCGCTGGCCGCCTGCATAATCAAGGGGGCCGAGCGGGTGCTGCCGACGCTGAAGTTCCAGCTGGGCGGGATGACTGTCGCGCTTGAGGCGGACCGTCAGGACAGCCCGCCCAAGCTGACCGCCATCCGCTACGAGATCGTGGTCGCCACCCCCGAACGCGACGCGCGGATCGACCTCTTGCACCGCAACATCCTGAAATACGGCACGATTTCCAACACCCTCGCCGCCGCGGTCCCGCTGACGGGGACGATCCGCCGCGCCTAGCGCCGTGTCATCGCGATGCGGATCAGGGCGCGCTCCATCAGCGCCATCCCCGGTGCCCGGCTGGCAGAGCGCAGCGTCAGGTCGGTCTCCAGCAGCACCGCCACCGCCTGCTCCAACGCACGGACGCCCCATTGCCCGGCCTGCCGCCCCATTGCGTCCTTCTGCTTGAAGTTCACCCTGGCCTTCTGGATGCCGACCCCCGGCCCCTGCGGATCGGTCGCAGCCGCATGCAGGATGCGGAAATGCCGCAAGGCGCCGATGCAGACGGTGACCGGAAGCACGCCTTGCCCCTCCAGCCGCCGGAACAGGGGGCCGATGGCCGCGCTGCGGGCTTCGGCCACGGCATCGATCAGGTCATCGACCTCGGCCTCGATAGTGGCGGGGGCCATGGCGGCCACGTCTGCGGGGGTCAGGGGGGTGTCGTCCCGGTACTTGTACAGCGCGATCTTCTCCAGCGTCTGGCGAAAGTCGCCGGGGTCCAGCGCGCGGGCCAGCGTGTTCAGGTCGGTCATCGCCTCGCGGTCGATGTCGCGCAGACCGGCCTTCTTCAGCGCCTCCTCGATCTCTTCCCGGCTGGGCGGATCGTCGTAAAGCCCGATGCTGACAGCGTTCGGATGCTTCTCGAACAAGGTCTTCAGCGCGGATTTCCCCGTCAGCCCGCCGCCCGTGACCACGATTACCGCATCGCCGGGCTTCCATTCCGCCAGCGCCGTGCCGATCACCTCGGCCAGGCTGTCGGTCGCGTCCTCGACAAAAGCCACGCGCGGGCCGGGAAAGAAGCCCACGGCCTTGATCGCGTCCAGGAGAAGGCTTGCATCCTTGCGCAGGTCACCCCCCGACATCCGGGTCAGCCGCATCTCGGCCTCGCCCTCGGGTCCCACCAGCGCGCCAATCGCGTCCTGCCGCTTCAGCGCGACCCGCATCGCGTCGGCGCCAAAGATCAAGAGGCCCGCCCGGGCGGGATCGGGCTTTGCGCAATAGCGGGCGGCCTCGACCCCCTTGAGGATCATGGCAGGCTGGGCGAGGCGGCGATCAGCCGCGCGACGATCTGGTCAGCCAGGATGCGCATCAGGCGATAGGCTGCGTCTTCCTCGGCCGCCAGCCCGGCAACGGTCGACCCGGTGGCGGAATAGGCGGTGAAGTTCTGCACCCGGCCACCGGCAACCCGCGCCCCGGTCCCGCGATCCGTCAGGCTGTAGTCGATCACGCCTTTCAGATTGTAACGGGTGATCTTGTTGTCGGTGGTGATGCCGACGCCCACGGTCTCGGTGACGATGGTGTAGGCCAAATCGTAACGCGGGCTCTCGGGCCGGCCCAGCCGCTCTTCCAGCCGTTCGACGAGGTCAAAGCCGTTCTTGTCGGTCGGGTCCTGGACATAGACCGTCTCAAGGAGCGCCGTCGCCGGGCCGTTCGGTGCAAGTGCGGGCGTGAAGCCGCAGGCCGCCAGCGCAAGCGGGGCCAGGAGGACGAGGCGGCGGCTCAACCCCCTCCCTATCCCTCCCCCTCCCAGGGAGAGGGGACCTTTCGTGCTGCTTTAGGGACGCAGCACTTCAGCCCCGTTCGACAGCCTGGCGCGGCCCGACCCGCTGGACGCGACAGGTCCCCTCTCCCTGGAAGGGGGAGGGATAGGGAGGGGGTCTCTGCGATCAGACGACGACATTGATGATGCGGCCCGGGACGACGATGATCTTCTTGACCGGCTGCCCGGCAAGGAACCTGACCACATCCTCATCCGCCAGCGCCAGCTTTTCAACCTCTGCCGCCGCCATATCCTTCGGCACGCTGATTTCCGCCCGGCGCTTGCCGTTGATCTGGATCGGCAGCACCACCGTGTCATCGACCAGAAGCGCCGGGTCCGCCTTGGGCCAGGCCGCTTGCGCGCACAGGCCCTTGCCCCCTTGGACCTCCCAGATTTCCTCGGACAGGTGCGGGGTCACCGGCGACATCAGCTTGGCCAGCGTCCGGATCGCCTCTTTCATCACGCTGGTCGAGGCATTGGCCTTGGCGATGGTGTTGGTGAAGCCGTAGAGCACCGCGATGGCCTTGTTGAAGGCGAAACCTTCGATCCCCTTGGTCACCTCGTCGATGGCCTTGGCGGTCGCCCGCTGCAACTCACTGTCGCCCGCGCCCTGGTGATCCGCCGGCATTTCGCCGATCCGCGCCGACAGGCTCCAGACCCGGCTCAGATGCTTGTGCGCGGCCTCGGCGCCGGAGGATGTCCATTCCACATCCCGTTCGGGGGGCGAGTCGGACATCACGAACCAGCGCGCGGTGTCGGCGCCAAAGGCCGAGATGATGTTCATCGGGTCGACGACGTTCTTCTTCGACTTCGACATCTTGGCCGATGGGATGATCTCGACCGGCGTGCCCGCGGCTTCCAGAAGCAGTTCCTTCAACTGATCCTCCGACAGTTCGGACAGGTCGGTTTCGTGGTCGACCTTCAGGAAAGCCACCGGCTCATTGCCGATGTTGAAGCGCAACACGTCTTCCGGCAGGTGATAGACCGGGCGGCCCTGGGCGTCGGTGGACTTGTAGATCTCGTGCGTGACCATGCCTTGGGTGAACAGCGCGTTGAACGGCTCGATGGCCTTCATCGGCAGGTGGCCGGTCTTCTGCATCGCCCGCGCGAAGAATCGGCTGTACAGAAGGTGCAGGATCGCATGCTCGATCCCGCCGATGTACTGGTCGACGTTCATCCAGTAGTCGGCATCCGCCATCACCGTCGGCGTCGTCGCCCGGGGTGCGGTGAAGCGGGCGTAGTACCAGGACGAATCGACGAAGGTGTCCATCGTGTCCGTCTCGCGCCGGGCCTTGGCGCCGCATTTCGGGCAGGTGCAGTCGCGCCAGGTCGGGTGACGGTCCAAGGGGTTGCCGGGGACGTCGAAGCTGACGTCGTAGGGCAGTTCGATGGGCAGGTTCTTCTTGTCTTCCGGCACCACGCCGCAGGTCGCGCAGTGGATCACCGGAATCGGGCAGCCCCAATAGCGCTGGCGGGAGACCCCCCAGTCGCGCAACCGGTACTTGGTGACGCCCTTGCCATAGCCGTTGGCCTCGGCATGGGCGATGGCGGCATTGACGCCCTCGTCCCCAGTTTGCACTTCGGCACCGGCAAAGCCGCGGATGTAGTGGACCTTTTCCGACTTCATCGGCACGAAGGCCTCGGTCAGGGTCGTGTCGCTGCCGTCCGCCGAGAACACCGGCTTGATCGGCAGCCCGTACTTTGTGGCAAAGTCGAAGTCCCGCTGGTCATGTGCCGGGCAGCCGAAGATCGCGCCGGTGCCGTAGTCCATCAGGATGAAGTTCGCGATCCAAACCGGCAATTCCCAAGCGGGATCAAGCGGATGCTTCACGCGGATGCCGGTGTCGTAGCCGATCTTCTCGGCCGTCTCGATCTCTTCGGCGCTGGTCCCGCCCTTCCGGCACAGCGCCACGAACTCCGCCACCTTCGGGTCGGCTTCCAGCACCTTGGCCAGCGGATGGTCCGGCGAGATCGCCGCAAACGAAGCGCCCATCAGCGTGTCGGGGCGGGTCGTGTAGACCTCCAGCTTTTCGAACCCCTTGGGCGCACCAACAGTGTCGAACGCGAACTGCAATCCACGAGACTTCCCGATCCAGTTCGCCTGCATCAGGCGCACCTTTTCCGGCCAGTTGCCCAAGCCATCCAGCGCCGACAGCAGCTCTTCGGAGTAATCCGAGATCTTGAAGAACCACTGCGTCAACTCGCGCCGCTCCACCGCCGCGCCGGACCGCCAGCCCTTGCCGTCGATCACCTGCTCGTTGGCAAGCACCGTCATGTCGACCGGGTCCCAGTTGACCACGGCGGCCTTGCGGTAAACCAGCCCCGCTTCCATCATGTCGATGAACATGGCCTGCTGCTGGCCGTAGTATTCCGGGTCACAGGTCGCCAGTTCACGGGACCAGTCGATGGACAGACCCAGCGGCTTTATCTGCGCCTTCATGTCCGCGATGTTGCCGTAGGTCCAATCCTTCGGATGGCCGCCCCGCTCCATCGCGGCGTTCTCGGCGGGCATCCCGAAAGCGTCCCAGCCCATCGGATGCAGGACCGAGAACCCTTGCGCCGCCTTGGTCCGCGCCACCACGTCGCCCATCGTGTAATTGCGCACATGGCCCATGTGGATGCGGCCCGAGGGGTAGGGAAACATCTCCAGCACGTAATATTTGGGCTTGGCCGGATCGCGCCGCGCCGTGAAAGCCCCCGCCGCATCCCAGGCGGCCTGCCATTTGGGTTCGATCACCGAAGGGTCATAGCGCGACATCAGGAGCCTCATGCGGAATTCCGCGCGGAATTAAACGGGGAAGCCGGGAAAGGTCCACCCCTTCCCGGCGCAAAGCATGCTTCCAGACGCTTAAAGCTTGCTGTCGCGGACGCGCAGCTGGCGGGCGCGGGTCAGGATCGCATCCTCGACCGCCCGCACGGTTTCCGGCGCGACCGAGGCGCCACCCTGGCCTTGCAGCGCGACCTTCAGGCTGCGTGCATCCAACGCCGGGTCCTGCACATAGATCGTCGCGCGATAGGCCCGGCCCCCACCCGGGGGCCGCCCATAGCCGGTCACGATGACGCCGGTGAACGGGTCAACCGATTCGATGGGCAGGAAGTTCAGCACCTCAAGCGAGGCCTGCCAGATGTACTTGTTGACCTCGACCGTGGTGTTCGGGTTGTCGGAATTCGAGAACAGGTCCCACAGCGTAGACCCCTTCTGCTCCCGATCCGGATTCGCGGCCGCATTGGCGGCGCGCTGGGCATCGGCACGTTCCTTGCGGGTCATCTGCTCTTCGGTCGGGATCGAGCCGCGCTTGCCGAACAGGTTGCCGCTGCCGATTCCGCCGCCACAGGCAGAAAGCGTGAAGGCAAGACCTGTTGCCAACACCGCTTTGCATAGTTGATGCACGATCATCCGGCCACCCTTGGTACCTCTTGCCAGTTGTCTAGCCGAGGGCTTGAAGCGTGCCAAGGCCTTTCGGCGGCCCGCGCGCGCCCTGCCCGCACGGTCTGCAAGTGGAAGGATACGGCCAGGATTTCCCGACGGGACGCCATGCTTTGGTGCGGACTTCCGGACCTGTGGCTTTGCTGCACCAACTTTGCGCCGAATTCTTCAGCGCGACGTGCGAGCGTTGCAATCCGGGGCGTCAGGGGTGAAATACCATCCATTCCCCTGCGGATTCCCCTGCGGCGGGCTTACCTTGAAGAAAGAGGGAAAACATGAAAAAGGTTCTTCTCGCGACCAGCGCGTTCGCTCTGATGGCTGGCGCTGCCTCCGCGGAAATCGCCCTGTCGGGTTCGGCCCGCATGGGTCTGGTCTACTCGGACACCGCTGCTGGCTCGTCGACCCAGTTCAGCTCGCGCGTTCGTATCGTTTTCACCGCTTCGGGCGAAACCGATACCGGTCTGTCGTTCGGCGCTTCGATGCGCGCTGACCAGTTGGGCCAGGGCAACACCTCGAACGGCGACTCGACCGTCTACATCTCGGGCGCGTTCGGCAAGCTGACCATGGGCGACGTTTCGGGCGCTGCTGACGCTCTCGTCGGCCAGACCTCGGGCGTCGGCTACGGCCCGAACGACGGTCTGCACGAAATCGACTTCATCGGCACCACCAAGACCGCTGCTTACTACGAGTACTCGACCGGTGGCTTCACTTTCGGTCTCGGCGCTGGTCAGCGCGCAGCTGCTGGTGCGACCGCTGCTGGAGAGCGGAACGTTGCCGTGAAGTACTCGGCTGGCAACTACAGCGCCGCTCTCGGCTGGGAAACCACCGGCGGCAACACCGCTGCTCCGGCCACCTACACCGGTCCGGTTGCGGGCGTTACCTACGCTGAAGACCTGATCTCGGCTTCGGCCTCGGCAGCCTTCGGTGCAGCCACTGTCAAAGCCCGTATCTCGGACAGCGACATCAACGGCAAAGACACCACCTGGTCGCTGTCGCTGGACTACGTGACCGGCGCTACCACGATCACCGGTTTCTACACCGACTTCGGCAACACCAAGGTTGCTGGCAACGACACCCAGCACGTTGGTCTGGGCGTTGCTTACGACCTGGGTGGCGGCGCAACCTTAGCTGCTGGCATCGTTCAGCAGAACAACAATGTCGCTACCGACAACACCTTCGCCGACGTCGGCCTGAAGTTC
>JBJTSJ010000114.1:0-3159 GCA_046076605.1 Tabrizicola sp. | reverse complement strand
GCCCGTCCGCCCGCGCCCGCACCGCCGCCGCATCACCATGCATCCCGCACTGGGCCGAGGCCGCGGCATGGAAGATCAGCGCCATCAGCGCCTCAGCCAGCACCTCCGGCGCCCGGCGCGGGTCGATCCCTCCCCTTGCCTGCATTCCTGCCAGGCCTTCGGCAAGCCGCTCGATCACCAGACAGATCAACCAGTCCAATCCCAGACCTGCCCCTGCCGGCCCACTGAACCGCGCCAGAAGTGCCACCGTATCGGCATCAGCGGCATATAGCGCGTAGATCCGCTCTACGGCCTGCATCAATTCGGCCCGATCCTGCGGGACCGGCAGCCCCTCCAGCTCTTCGGCCAGCCGTTCTGCCAGCAGCGCCGCCAGGAAATGATCGCGGTCGGGAAAATGCGCGAAGAACGTCCCCTTCGCCGTCCCCGCCCGCAGCACGACCTCTTCGGTCCGCAGACCTGCCATGCCCGACTCGACGACGATCTCTCGACCGGCGGCCAGCAGCCGCTCCCGTGTCGCCAGCGTCCGCGCCTGCACTTTCCGCGTCATGCGCGGCCCCCATGAAACCGCCGCCGGTCAAAATATTTGACTACGGTCACTTTCCTTGCAATATTGACCATAGTCAATTTAAGAGGCTCCCATGTCCCGCCGCATCCTTGTTGCCGATCTGCACCCCGCCAGACTGTCACTCAGCGCCGCCCTTGCGCAAGCTTATCGCTCGGGCGCCGAGGCATCTGGCCACCAAGTCCGCACCGCCGCACTCTCTGAAATGTCCTTCGATCTCGACTTCGGCCAAGCAAGCTTCCGCAACGCCCCCGCCCTGGAACCCGATCTTGAAACCTTTCGCGAAGACCTGCTCTGGGCCGAACATGTCGTCCTCATCACGCCCATGTGGTGGGGCGGGCTGCCGGCCAAGGCCAAGGGCCTGTTCGATCGCACCCTTCTGCCCGGCTTTGCCTTCGACCCACGTCAGCGCCGCTTGGGACAGCCGAAACCGCTCCTGTCCGGCCGCACCGCACACTTCATGCTGACCTCCGACACTCCCGCCTGGGCCTTCTGGCTGATGTATGGCCGGGCGCTGAAACAGCAGGTCCACCGCCAGATCCTGGCCTTCGTCGGCCTGAAGCCCGTACGCCATACGCATTATTCGCCCGTCGAGCACAGTACGCCCGACCTGCGCGCGCGCTGGATCAGCGACACCCGTTCACTCGGAGCCCGTGCCGCCTGACCGACGAAAGACCAACGTGTCCTTCTTCGCGCCCTCGGCCGTCTCGAAACCCTGCGCCGCCAGCGCCGCCGCGATCCGCGCCACGCCCTCCGGGCCATAGACCTGCGGATGTGTCTCTACTACCACCAGCCGCACGCCCGGCAGCGGTTCGCACAACACCTCCAGCTCGCCCCCCTCGATGTCGCAGGAAATCACCGTGGGCGCGAACCGCCCCAGCAGCTTGCCCAAGGGCCGCGCCGGAACCCGGATCACCTCGGCATTCTCCGGCCAGCCTTCGGGCCCTTTCAGCGCACTCGCCCAGAAGGCGGGACGCTGGCCGAACTCCACTTCGCCCTCGCCCGAGGCCACGACTGCACCCTTCAGCACCTTGACGCCTTCGAACCCGTTCGCCGCCAGGTTCCGCCGGGCGAGCTTCACCGTCTCCGGCCCCGCCTCGACGCCCAGCACCGCGTCCTCGCCCAGTACCCTCGCCGCCAGCGCACAGGTCAGACCCAGCCCAGCGCCCAGGTCCAGCATCCGGTCACCCGGCCGCAGATGCAGCAACAGCGCATCCGCCTCGTGGTTCTCGTACCGGCCCGCCGACAGCGACCGCTCCAGGTTTCCCTTCAGCGCCGCTTCCGGCAGGTACAGCGTCAGGCCGCGTAGGGTAAAGCTGCGCATCTCGTCCCGTTGTCTCAGACCCCTGCCCCCGCTATACCCCACCCGACACCGGATACGGGAGAGCAAAGGTGAAACTCTGGGTCGGTCTCGGCAATCCCGGCGCGAAATACGCTGGCAACCGGCACAACATCGGTTTCATGGCCCTTGACCGCATCGCCGCCGACCACGGCTTCACCCCCTGGCGCAAGGCCTTCCAGGGCCTCGTCGCCGAAGGCCGCCTCGGGTCCGAAAAGGTCGCGCTCCTGAAACCCGAGACCTTCATGAACCTCTCCGGCCAGTCCGTCCAGGCCGCCGTCGCCTTTTGGAAACTGCCCTTGGCCGACCTCACCGTCTTCCATGACGAGCTTGACCTCGCCCCCGGCAAACTGCGCCTCAAACAGGGCGGCGGCCACGCCGGCCACAACGGCCTCCGCTCGATCCACGGCCACCTCGGCGATGATTACGCCCGCGTCCGCCTTGGCATCGGCCACCCCTGCCACAAGGACGCCGTCGCCGCTTACGTCCTCCACGACTTCGCCAAGGCCGACGCCGAGTGGCTCGAAGACCTCCTCCGCGGCATCTCCGAAGGTGCCGAGGCCCTTGCCGCAGGCGACGGGCAAAAGTTCATGAACGCCGTCGCCCTACGCACCGCCCCGCCGCGCTCCTCGACATCGAAGGAAAAGCCCGAGGCACCAGCGCCCACCCCGGAGCCGCCACAAGACACCCGCAGCCCGATGCAAAGGCTTTTGGACAAGTTCCGGTGACCCCAATTCGCCAGGCCTTCCGGCAACAGGCCGAAGCTTGCGCCGCCCTGGGCTCACCGCTGATGAACCGCCTGATGACGGGCCTCGCAGACCGGCTTGAACCCGGTCACCCCGTCGCAGACTGCGTCCTCGGCTGGCAGGGCGATCCCTCTTCCAAAGCCGACTCCGTTCCGCTTCGCCTTGCCGGAGGCCTCCACGCCCTTGTCCTGACGGGAAAAGACCTCGCCCTCGCCGCCGCCTATGCCTCCGGCATCGACCCCACCCCCGAGGCCCTCGCCGCCCTGGCCCGCCACTCCGCCTTCCTCCTCGACTGGCTCACCTCGCCGCCCCAGACCAACGAAGTCCGCCGTTCCGCCCCCCTGATCGCCGCCGCGCACAGGCTGACCCAACGCTTCGGCCTCCCGCTTATCCTTAGCGAACTCGGCGCCAGCACAGGCCTCAACCTCCTCTGGGACCACTACGCCCTGCGCATCGGCAACCAGACCTTCGGTCCCCCCACCCCGGCCCTGACCCTGACCCCAGACTGGACC
>JBJTSJ010000113.1:0-23477 GCA_046076605.1 Tabrizicola sp. | reverse complement strand
CGCTTTACGGCCTTCTGGCCGAAAGCGTTGAAACCGATGACGCGCGCACCTTCGTGGCCTTTACCCTGCGCGAAGAGGCGCGGTTTTCCGATGGCAGCCCTGTTACGGTGGATGACGTGCTGTGGTCTTTCGAGACGCTCGGCACGCTCGGCAGCCCACGCTATCACGCCGCCTGGAAGAAAATCGCCCGCGCCGAGGCAACGGGCCCGCGCACTGTGCGCTTTACCTTCAACACCGAAGATCGCGAATTGCCGCTGATCCTTGGGCTGCGTCCCATCCTGCAGAAGGCACAGTTTCAAGACCGCCCCTTTGATGAAACAAGCCTTGAGGCCCCGATCGGGTCAGGCCCCTATGTGGTGGCCGAGGCGGTGCCGGGCCAGTCCATCACCTATCGGCGCAATCCCGACTGGTGGGGCAAGGATCTGCCCTTCAACAAGGGCCAGTGGAACTTTGACGAGATCCGCTACGACTACTACGCCAACCCGCAGGCGATCTTCGAGGCGTTCAAGGCGGGGCAGGTCGATGCCTACCGCGAGGCGAATGTCGCCAAGTGGCAGTCGGCCTATGACTTCCCGGCGGTGGCCTCGGGCGATGTGGTCAAGGCGGAAATCCCGCATGGGCGGCCCTCGGGGATCGAGGGTTTCGTGATGAACACCCGCAAACCGATCTTCGCCGACTGGCGGGTGCGCGAGGCTCTGATTCTGGCCTTCAACTTCGAATTCATCAACCAGACTCTGAACGGCGGCCTTCCGCCCCGGATTCCGTCGTACTTCGGCAATTCGTTCCTTGGGATGGAACCCGGAACCCCGGCCACCGGTCGGGAACTGGAGCTTTTGGAGCCGTTCAAGGCAGAACTGCCGCCCGGCGCCATAGAGGGCTATGCGCTGCCGGTCTCGGATGGCGATCAGACCAACCGCAAGAACATCCGCGCGGCTGCGGCGCTGCTGGAGGAGGCGGGCTGGACGGTCGGCGATGACGGTGTCCTGAAGAACGGGGATGGCCAGCCCTTCACCTTTGAGATCCTGCTGGTGACAGGTCAGGACGAGATGGCCTCAGTCGCTCAGGTCTACATCGAAGCGCTTAAGCCACTTGGCATCACCGCGACGCTGAACAAGATCGACGACGCGCAGTACAAGGACCGCACCACCAACTATGACTTCGACATGACCCACTACATCCGGTCGCTGTCGCTGTCGCCGGGCAACGAACAGGTGCTGTATTGGGGCGCAGGCGGCGTGACCGAACCCGGCACGCGGAACTGGATGGGCGTGAACTCCCCCGCGGTCGAGGCGATGATCGCGGCGATGCTGAAGGCACCGAACACCGACGAGTTCACCTCGGCCACCAAGGCGCTGGATCGGGTGCTGACCTCGGGGCGCTATGTGATCCCGATCTGGTATTCTGACCTTTCCCGCTTGGCATATTCGGCGGACCTGAAGTATCCCGAGAAGATACCGCTATATGGTGACTGGTCAAGCTTCCTGCCCGACACCTGGTGGTACGAGGCAAAGTAAGAGGCACGAGCAATGAAGAAACTGGCACTTCTGGCCGTTCTGGCCGCCCTTGCGGGCTGCAACACCATCGCGGGCGTGGGCGAGGATATCTCGGGCACCGCCCGCACGGTGCAGAACACGTTCTAGCGTCTGATCTCAAGATCACTTGGAAACGCGCGGCCGAGGCTCTCGCAGTCTCGGCCCAATCGCTGTCGCGTGGACGGGCATCGGGTGGCGAACACGCGATCTGCGTCCGAACGGGTGCCGATATCGGTTCAATCAAGCCAGTCCGCAAGATCAAACCAGCGACGTCACCCAAAGGATCGTTGCATCCTCTTCCGACAGGCTGATCACGTTGTGCCCCATCGCCGCGTCATAATAGGCGCTGTCGCCCCGGCGCAGGTCCACGGGTTCGTAGAACTCGGTGAAAAGCCGGATAACGCCAGTCAGCACATACAGGAACTCTTCCCCGTCATGCCGGACCCAACCGTCGAACTCCTCGACATCGCGCGCCCGGATCGTCGCGCGATAGGGCAGCATCTGCTTTTTCGTCAGGCTTGCGGCAAGAAGTTCGTGTTCGTAGGTCGCCGTCGCCTGCGCCTGACCTTCGCCCAGACGGGTCAGCGCCATCCGACCGTTGACCTGGGCCTTGGATGGTGGCGTGAACAGCTGTGGGACCGAGATCGACAGTCCGCCCGCCAGCTTTTTCAATGCGTCATAGGTCGGGCTCATCTGCCCGTTCTCGATCTTCGACAGCGTCGAGCGGGCCAATCCGGCACGGCCCGCGGCCTCTTCCAGCGTCCAGCCGCGTGACCGGCGCAACTCGCGCACCCGTTCGCCCAGATTCAGCGGCTCGACATGGGCTTCACCCCCGGCCTCGCGCGCCACGCGGATCATGCTTTTGGGATCGGTCACCTGCATGAGACCCGGATAAGGCAGCCAATCCCTGCTTGCAACCGGCGCGTCAGGTTCCTACCCCTGCACCATGCTGTCCGAAATCGACAATCGACCGTTTCCCGCTGCCCCCGCCGCGTTCAATCTTGCTGGGCATGTCCTCTCCGGCGCCAGACTGCGGCCTGGCAAACCTGCGCTGGTTCTTCTTCATCCCAGAGGCGAAGACACGCTGAGTTTTGCCGAACTGCAATGTCTGGCACAGGGCTGTGCGACTGCACTTCTTGGCGCCGGTCTTGTCCCCGGGGACCGGGTCTTGTTCCGTCTCGGCAACGGATTGGCATTCCCGATCCTGTATCTTGGCGCGATCTGGGCCGGGCTGGTTCCGGTCCCGACCTCCTCGGCCTTGACCGGCCCAGAGGTGAGCCGGATGGCCTATCTCGTCGCGCCGCGGCTGATCGTGGCAGAGGATGGCATTGCGTTGCCCGATCATCCTGCGCCTGTCATTGCTCCGGACCTGGCGGCCTGGCGGGCTTTGCCATCCGCCCCCCTGCACCTTGGCGATCCTGGGCGCGAAGCCTATGTCATCTTCACCTCGGGGACCTCGGGCAGCCCCATGGCCGTGTCCCACGCCCACCGCGCCATTCTGGCACGCCAGTCCATGCAACGGCACTGGGAGGGACTTGAGGAAAGCGACCGACTGCTGCATGCCGGGGCGCTGAACTGGACATACACGCTTGGCACGGGGCTTCTCGATCCATGGACCGTCGGTGCCACGGCGCTGGTTCCCGCCGAGGGAACACCCGCGACTGACCTGCCTGCCCTCCTTGACCGCGCCGGGGCAACGATCCTTGCAGCAGCGCCCGGCGTCTTCCGTCAGCTTCTGCGCACCGAGTTTCCAGCCCTTCCCCGCCTGAGACATGGCCTGTCCGCCGGAGAGGGTCTCCTACCCGCCCTGCGCAAGGCGTGGCACGACAGAACCGGGACCGACTTGCACGAAGCCCTCGGAATGACCGAAATCTCCACCTATCTTTCGGGATCACCCGAGCGTCCTGCCCCAGAGGGGATGTCGGGATATGTCCAGCCCGGACGCCACGTTGCCATCCTGGGAGACGATGACCAGCCCGTCCAAGTGGGCGAAGTTGGCGAGATCGCCGTCGCGACCGCCGATCCCGGCCTGATGCGGGGCTACATCGGTCATCCGCCGCCCTCTGGCCGCTGGTTCCGGACCGGCGACGTGGCAGTCATGGCGTCCGATGGCGCAATTGCCCATCTTGGGCGGAAGGACGATCTGCTGAATGCCGGTGGTTTTCGTGTCTCGCCGGTCGAAGTCGAGGCCGCATTCCAGGCCTGCCCGGGCCTTTTGGCCTGTGCTGCGGTGCAGGTTGAGCCCATGCCTGGCACCACGATCATCGCGCTGTTCTACGAAGCTTCGTGCGCGATCAGTGACACCCTTCTGCAGAAATGCGCCGAAAAGGCCCTTGCCCGCTGGAAGCAGCCAAGGCACTACCAGCGCCTTGACGCCCTGCCCCGCACCGCGACGGGCAAACTGATCCGCAAGGGCCTTGCCGCCCGGTACAGGAGACCCGAATGACCGCCGCCCCGATCCGTCTGGACATCTTCTCTGATCCGGTCTGCCCCTGGTGCTATGTCGGCAAAGCAAACCTTGACCGCGCGCTGGCGGATCATCCGGATCACCCGTTCCTGATCCAGTGGCATCCGTTTCAATTGAACCCCGAAATGCCAGAGGAGGGTGTATCGAAGCGCGCCTATCTGGAGGAGAAGTTCGGCGGCAAGGCCCGTGTGGATGCGGTCCACGAACGCTTGCGCGAAGTGGCGCGGAACGCGGGCGTCGACATGGACCCGGATAAACCACAGCGGATGCCGAACACCCTGAACGCCCACCGCCTGATCCACTGGGCCGGGATCGAGGGCGTCCAATCCCGTGTCGTGACCGCCCTGATGCGCGCCTATTGGATGGAGGGTCGGGATATCGGCGACCTCGCTACCCTCGCCGACATAGCTGGCGAAAACGGCATGGACCGTGACGCGACCCTGCGTCTTCTGCACTCGGACGCCGATGCCGATGACATTGCCGCCCGAGACCAGGACGCCCGCCACAAAGGTGTCAATGCCGTACCATCCTTCCTGATCGCTCAGCAGTATGTCGTCTCCGGCGCACAACCGCCCGAGACCTGGAGCAAGGTCATCGAGGAACTGATGGGTCGCGCCAACTGATGCAGTCGCGCCCTTCACAGACCGAATTCGTGGCGCTGGTCGCCATGCTGTTTGCCACCATCGCGATCTCGATCGACGCGATGCTGCCAGCCTTGCCGGAAATCGCCGCGACCCTGTCGCCCGACGCGCCGAACGCGGCCCAACTCGTTGTCACCAGTTTCGTTCTGGGGATGGGCATCGGCACCCTCTTCACTGGCCCCTTGTCAGACGCTTTTGGCCGCAAACGCGTCATCCTGGTGGGCTCCGGGCTCTACGCCCTCTGCGCGCTGGCCTGCTACTTCGCCCCCAGCCTGGAAATCCTCCTCGCCGCACGTCTCCTTCAGGGCCTCGCCGCCGCCGCCCCGCGCACGGTCGCCATCGCGATGGTCCGCGACCTCTATTCGGGGCGCGAGATGGCCAAGATCATGTCCTTTGTGATGATGATCTTCACCATCGTCCCGGCCATCGCCCCCCTGATGGGCCAAGGGATCATTTCCCTTGGCGGATGGCACGCGATCTTCCTTGCCTACATCCTCTTCGCCGGGCTCTCGATGCTCTGGCTTGGTCTCCGCCAACCCGAGACCCTTGCACCCGAGAGACGCCGCCCGCTCCACCTTGGTGATCTTTGGAGCGGGACAAAGGAACTTTTCACCCATCGCATCGTGCTCGTCTCGACCGCGCTGCAAACCCTTACGCTGGCAGCACTTTTTGCAACGCTCTCCTCATTGCAAGGCATATTCGAACGACAGTTCGACCGGGCCGAGAGCTTCCCGCTCTGGTTCGCGCTGATTGCTGTCGCATCGATGTCCGGCAGCTTGCTGAACAGCCGCATTGTGATGACCCTCGGCATGCGCCGGGTGGTGCAAAGAACCTATGTCGGGGTTGTCGTCCTGTCGGTGATCGCCCTGACCACACTTGGCACCGGCCTTCTGCTAGGTGATCTTAGCTTTGCCATGCAAATGCTTTGGTGCATTGGGCTTTTCGCGATGATGGGTCTGACGATGGGCAATCTGAACGCGCTGGCAATGGAGCCTGTGGGCCATATCGCGGGCCTCGCCGCGTCCGTGATCTCGGCCCTGGCGACCGTTGGCTCCGTCATCCTGGCGATCCCGGTCGGCCTTGCCTTCAACGGGACATCGACGCCCTTGATAGCCGGTGTCGCCGTCCTGATCAGCCTCGCCTTGACCTTGTCGTTGCGAACTCTGGGCGAGCCGCGCGGCTAACCCTTCTTCCCGGCCTTCACCACCTCGGCCAGGTCGCGCGCGATGTTGAAGGCGCCCTTGATCCGGTCGCCTTCAGTCTTCATCTCTCCGGTCAGCACGATCTTGTTGCCATTCACCCGCGCCGCGGGGCCTTGCGCCTTCAGGAAGTCAACCAAACCCGCCGGATTGGCGAACTTGTCATTGTGGAACTGGATCGTCGCCCCCTTCGGCCCCGCATCCAGCTTGGAAATCCCCGCCCGTTTGCACATCGCCTTGATCCGGACGATCAGCATCAGCGTGTTCACTTCCTTGGGTAGCGGACCAAAACGGTCGATCAGTTCGGCGGCGAAACCTTCCAGCTCTACCTTAGTGGTCAGTGACGACAGGCGCCGATAGAGCCCCAGTCGGATGTCGAGGTCCGGAATGTAAGTCTCGGGGATCATGACCGGAACGCCCAGGTTTAGTTGCGGCGACCAGTCGTCGTCGATGTTCGCCAGCCCCTGCAGTTCGCCCGATTTGATCTTGGCGATCGTCTCCTCCAGCATGTGCTGGTACAGTTCATAACCGACTTCACGGATATGCCCTGACTGCTCTTCGCCCAAAAGGTTCCCCGCCCCCCGCAGGTCAAGGTCGTGGCTCGCCAGGTTGAAACCTGCCCCAAGCGAATCCAGACTCCCTAAGAGCCGGAGGCGCTTCGTGGCCTGCGGAGTCAGTGGCGCGCGGGGTTTCGTTGTCAGGTAGCAATAGGCCCGCGTCTTCGACCGGCCCACGCGACCCCGGATCTGATACAGTTGCGACAGGCCGAACATATCCGCCCGGTGGACAATCATCGTGTTAGCCGTGGGAATATCCAAGCCGCTTTCAACAATCGATGTCGCGAGCAGCACGTCGTGCTTGCCGTCGTAGAACTGGTTCATCCGGTCGTCGAGATCCCCCGCCGCCAGTTGCCCGTGCGCGATCACATAGGACGCTTCCGGCACGTGGGTCTTCAGGAAATCCTCGATGTCCGGCAGATCGGCAATGCGAGGGACAACGTAGAAGGTCTGTCCGCCGCGATAACGTTCGCGCAGGATCGCCTCGCGGATCGTGATCGTGTCGAATTCAGAAACATACGTCCGGATCGCCAGCCGATCGACCGGGGGCGTCGCGATGATCGACAGGTCGCGTACCCCGGTCAACGACAGCTGCAAGGTGCGCGGGATCGGGGTCGCGGTCAGGGTCAGGACGTGAACCTCGGACCGCATTTCTTTCAACCGCTCCTTATGAGTCACGCCGAAGTGCTGTTCCTCGTCGATGATCAACAGGCCAAGGTTCTTGAACGTCACACCCTTGGCCAGCAATGCATGGGTGCCGACAACGATATCCACCTCTCCGGCCGCCATCGCCGAGCGCGTCGCATTGGCATCCTTCGTGGAAACAAACCGCGAAAGGGGCCGGACCGAGATCGGGAATCCCCGGAACCGCTCGGCAAAGCTGCGGTAGTGCTGCCGCGCCAGCAAGGTTGTCGGGCAGATCACGGCCACCTGCATCCCCGACAAGGCCGCGACGAAGGCCGCCCGCATCGCGACCTCGGTCTTGCCGAAGCCTACGTCGCCCACGACCAGCCGGTCCATGGGCGAGCCCTTCTCCAAGTCCGCCACCACATCGGCGATCGCGGCAAGCTGGTCGTCGGTTTCCTGATACGGGAAGCGGGCCGCGAAAGCCTCCCAGATCGAGTGCGGGGCTTCAAGGACCGGCGCGTGGCGCAGCGCCCGCTCCGCCGCGACCCGCATCAACCGGTCGGCGATCTCCTTGATCCGCTCTTTGAGCTTGGCCTTCTTCGCCTGCCAGGCCCCGCCGCCGAGGCGGTCAAGCAGGCCATCCTCATGCCCATAGCGGGACAGAAGCTCGATGTTCTCGACCGGCAGGTAAAGCTTTGCGTTCTCGGCATATTCCAGCATGACGCAGGCATGCGGGGCACCCAGGGCGGTGATCGTCTCGATCCCCAGATAGCGACCGACGCCATGCTCGACATGCACCACCAGGTCGCCCGGGCTAAGGGTATCGACCTCGCGCAGGAAGTTGTCGGCTTTACGTTTCCGGCGTGGCTTGGCCGTAAGCCTTTCACCCAGCACGTCCTGTTCCGAGATCACCGCCAAACCGGGGGCCACGAAGCCGGCCTCCAGTGGCCAGACGACAAGGAACAAACCACCCTTCCCCTCCGCCACCTCACGGAAGTCGGCGATCTCCTTCGTCCCCGTCACGCCGTTGTCGGCGAGAAGCCCCTTCAAACGCTCCCGCGCGCCATCGGACCAAGAAGCGATGACCACCTGCCCGGTCTTCGCCAATGTCTGAACATGGTCCGCCAAGGCACTGAAAAGATAAACTTGCTCTTGCTGCCGCTCGGGCGCGAAGTTCCGTCCGGCTCGCGCGCCAGCGTCCAGCACGCCCGGTCCCGGCGACTGCGGAAGAGGCGACAGTTGTACGACGCGATGCCCTACCACCGCCTCGTCCCACGCCGCCTCGGTCAGATACAACTCCTCGGCTGGTACCGGCTTGTAGACTGTGTCGATCCGCCCCCTCGCCCCCATCGCCTCGTGACGCGAGTCGTAGCTGTCCGCGATCCCCTCCCACCTTGCCAGCTGCGCCGGGGTCACCTGATCGTCCAGCAGCACCGAAGCCCCGGGCAGATAGTCGAAGATTGTCTCCAGCCGCTCATGGAAGAAGGGGAGCCAATGCTCCATCCCCTGGTGTTTTCGGCCCGCGCTGACGGCCTCATACAGCGGGTCATCCGTTCCGGCAGCACCAAACGATATCCGGTAGTTCTGCCGGAACCGCGCGATGGCAGCTTCGTCGAGGATCACCTCGGAAACGGCGGAAAAGTCGACCCTTTTCAACTTTTCCGTGGTTCGCTGCGTCTCAGGATCGAAGCGCCGCGCCCCATCCAGCACGTCCCCGAAGAAATCGAGCCGGATCGGTCCGCCACGCCCCGGCGGGAAGATGTCCACGATGCCGCCCCGCAGCGCGTAGTCTCCAGGCTCGGCCACCGTGGACACAGGGGTGAACCCCATCCGCGCGAGGAACCCCTTCAGCCGCGCCTCATCGACCCGATCCCCGACTGTCGCGCGGAACGACGCGGCCCGCACCAAATCGCGCGTGGGCACCTTCTGGGTCGCCGCGTTCAACGTCGTCAGCAGAACGTACGGCCCCTTCAGCCCGTCTGCCAACACCGCAAGCGTCGCCATGCGGCGGGCACTGATTTCAGGGTTCGGGCTGACCCGATCATAGGGCAGGCAGTCCCAGGCCGGGAAGTCCAAGACCACCACCTCGGGTGCCATCACAGCTAGGGCCGCCCGCATCGCCTCGGCCCGCTTGTCGTCGCGCGCGACATGGACAACTGGAGAGCCCCGGTCCAGTTCGCGCTGCACGATCCGGGCATCAAACCCTTCGGGCGCACCGCCCATGATGATGCGATCTGCGGTCATAGTCTTTCGATGCGGTGATCAGTGCAGGATCGAGACACTGACATTCTGCCAGGTGCCATAAAATGCCGTTACAGCAATAGCGATCATCCCGATCACTTGCACGACCCGTCGGTGCACCGTCAGGCGCTTGAGCAGCGCATCGCCCGTGCTGGCCCCCGCAGCGATCCTGCGACACTCGCGCACACTGACCCAAAGAACCAGTCCCAAGGGCCCCAGCAACAGAAACACCGCCTGGGCGAATTCGATGTCGTAGTAGAAGGCCAGAACCGCAAGCGTCGACAACCAGAAGCCAGCCAGGCCGACCAGGATCAAGGCGCCGCTGTCCACAATGCCAAGCAGCCTGTTTACATTGATGCGGACCATGTCCTCGACATCCGCAAGCGATTGGCCTCCCTCGCGCCGAGCGCGTTGGATCATGTCATGCGGGACACCCAGGGACCAATGGCTGACGGATGACCACAGAGCAGCAAGCGCGATCCAATACCAGAGGTTCGAAAACGACCTCAAGTCGATCACTTCCAGCGCCGTATCAAAGACATTCACTCTGTCAGGTCTCCCGTCAACGCGCCGCCTCGTCAAGTGCTGACTTGAGGCGGATGCCTTTCCATGGCAGGCAGAAGGCCAAGCCGCAAGTCCCTGCTTGTCAGGGAAAGAAGGAGCCCGCCATGCAGCCAGTCCAGGCCCCCTACCCGCTGACCCGTTTTCGCCGGGTCCGACGTACGGCCGCTCTGCGCGCGCTGACCCAAGAGACGACCCTGACCACTGGCGACCTGATCTGGCCGGTGTTCCTGTGTGACGGGTCCGGGGTGCGTCAACCGGTGGCCTCCATGCCGGGGGTGGAGCGCTTGTCGCTGGACCTGGTGGTCGAGGCGGCGGCCTCGGCGAGGGATCTGGGTATCCCCGTAATCTGCCTGTTTCCCTACACCGACCCCAAGCTCAAGACGGCGGGCTGCGAGGAGGCCTGGAATCCACAGAACCTGACAAACCGGGCAATTCGGGCGATCAAGGCCCAGGTCCCGGACATCGCGGTGATGACGGATGTGGCTCTGGACCCCTACAACGCGCATGGCCACGACGGGCTGGTGGTTGATGGGATCATCCTGAACGACGAGACGGTCGAGGCGCTGGTCAAGATGGCGCTGGCGCAGGCCGCGGCGGGGGCAGATATCCTGGGGCCTTCGGACATGATGGACGGCCGGATCGGCGCGATGCGCGCGGCGCTGGAGGCTGCGGGGCACAAGGACACGGCGATCCTGTCCTATGCGGCCAAATATGCCAGCGCGTTCTACGGACCGTTCCGCGATGCGGTGGGGGCCTCCGGTGCGCTGAAGGGCGACAAGAAGACCTACCAGATGAACCCCGCCAACCGGGATGAGGCTTTGCGGCTGGTCGCCCGCGACCTGGCCGAGGGCGCCGATATGGTTATGGTCAAACCGGGGATGCCCTATCTCGACATCTGCGCCCGGGTGAAAGAGGCCTTCGGCGCACCGACCTTCGCCTATCAGGTCTCGGGCGAATACGCGATGATCAAGGCGGCGGCGCAGAACGGCTGGCTGGACGGCGAGAAGGCGATGGTCGAAAGCCTGATGGCCTTCAAGCGCGCAGGGTGTGACGGCATCCTGACCTATTTCGCGCCCGAGGTGGCCAGGCTCCTCCGCAAGGGCTAAGCCAGCGGTAGCTTCTCTGCTTTCTTTTCCCATCGGCCCGATTCTTCGGACCAGTATTGTGCTGGGTGACCTCTGTCTGTCATGGCCTTCCACTGTGCCCGGGCGGCCTGCAGACAGTCGGGATCGTTGCCGTCGAACAGGACCCAGACCCGCTCCATCGCGGTGATTTCGGCATCGGTCGCTTGTGCGCCGTCGACCAGAGCCAGGACCTTGGCGCCATTCACCGGGGACCCGAGTCCCAGCAACACCGGCTGGTCCGCGTCATGCGGGCCGCCCTCGAAGCCATGCGGCAGAAAGCTGTCGTCGCCGCCCTTCAGCCACAGCGCCTGATCCAGCCGGTCGAGCGACTCGGGGTCTGTCCCCCGCACCATGACACGCCAGCCCTGCCCCAGCGCACGCGGCGCATTGATCGCCAGCGTGTCCGCCGGGGCCGACTGCATCAGGTGGTAGAACATCACCGTGCCCATGGGACGCTCATCGCTTGTCTTCGACCGCTCTTCGCGCATGCCCCGCAAACGATGAGCGCCGCGAAGCAAGGGAAGAGCGTCACTTTTCGAACCGGTCGCGGATCAGCCGGTCCAGCGCCATCACGCCCCAGCCGGTGGCCCCCTTGGGCGCCAGCGTCGAGTCCGACTTCAGAAGCGCCGTCCCAGCGATGTCCAGGTGGATCCAGGGTGTCTCCGGCTTGACAAAACGCTGCAGGAACTGCGCCGCGGTGATCGCGCCGCCGTCGCGCCCGCCTACGTTCATCATGTTGGCGATGCGCGACTTCAGCTTGGCGTCATAGGCATCGCCCATCGGCATCCTCCAGGCGCCCTCGCCTTCCGACTTGGCTGCAGCAAGGAAAGCGTTGCAGAGGTCGTCGTTGTTCGAGAAGACCCCGGTGTTCTCATGCCCCAGCGCGACGATGATGGCCCCGGTCAGGGTGGCAAGGTCGATCATCCCGGTCGGCTTGAACCGTTCCTGCGCGTACCACATCACGTCGGCCAGGACCAAACGCCCCTCGGCATCGGTGTTAATGACCTCGATCGTGTCACCCTTCATCGACTTCACGACGTCGCCCGGGCGCTGCGCGCGGCCGTCAGGCATGTTTTCGACCAACCCTACCAGACCCACGACGTTGGCCTTGGCCTTACGCAGGGCAAGCGTCCGCATCACCCCCGCGACGACACCCGCGCCGCCCATGTCCATCGTCATCTCTTCCATGCCCGCGGCAGGCTTGATCGAGATGCCGCCGGTGTCGAAGACCACGCCCTTGCCGATCAGCGCAAAGGGGACCTCCCCTTTCTTGCCGCCGTGCCACTGCATGACCACGACCTTCGAGGGGCTTTCCGACCCCTGCCCCACGCCGATCAGCGCGCCCATGCCAAGCTTGATCAGCTCGTCTTCTTCCAGGATCTCGACGTCGAGGCCCAGTTCCTGCATCGCGGCCAGCCGTGCCGCGAAATCATGTGTGGTCAACACGTTCGCCGGTTCGTTGACCAGGTCGCGGGTAAAGAATACGCCTTCGGCCACTGCGGCCATCGGGGCAGCGGCTTTTGCCACAGCTTCGGGGTTCGCGGCCATCAGCGTCACCGGGCCGGGTGCCGTTTTCTCTCCGGTCTTGTGGCTGTCGAAATCATAGGCGCGCATCGCCAGGCCAAAGGCGATGTCGGCCGCGCGGGCATGGCCCTCGGCCAGGATCAACGAGCCCTTGGCCCCATGCGCGCGGCCGACGGCGGCACCCGCCTTGCGGGCCTGGGCCTGATCGGCCTTCTTGCCCAGCCGGATCAGCTGGACGGCATCTGCGGCGATCCCCGGCGGGAAGGTCAGATCCATCGCCTCACCCGGTTTCACCTTGCTGAAGGCCTCCGACTCGAAGGCGCGGGTCAGTGCGCCCTTCGTCAACCTGTCCAGCCTGCGAAACCCGGGGCCGGTCGGCTGCCCGACATCGGCCAGAACGGCAATCCGACCCTTCTGGCTCGCAAGGGCTTCAAGATCGGTGGCCTGGAACTGGATCGGCAGGGGCTTTGGCATTGATGCTCTCTTCGGGTCGGGTTTTCCGCGCCTTGGCGGTGGATCGCCGGGAGGCTACAGCCGGACCTGCCGATTGGCCAGATAGCAGTTTTCGCCGCCGGGGAATTCCGTTAGGGTCGCCGCAAGATGTAGTAGAGGCCAAGCCGGGCGTGTCTAGATTCGACAGATATCTCTTGTCGCAACTCCTCGCGCTGTTTGGCTTTTTCGCGCTGGTGCTGGTCGCGGTCTACTGGGTCAACCGAGCCGTGGGCCTGTTCGACCAGCTGATCGGCGATGTCAGTCGGCGCTGGTGTTCCTGGAATTCTCGATCCTGACCCTGCCGAACGCGATCCGCTTGGTGCTGCCGGTCGCGGCCTTCGCGGCCACCATTTACGTCACCAACCGTCTGATGCAGGAATCCGAGCTGGTCGTGATGCAGGCCACCGGCTTTTCCGCCTTCCGCCTGGCGCGGCCGGTTCTGTACTTTGGCCTGTCCGTGATGATCATGCATGCCATCCTGACCAACATCCTGGTCCCCGCCAGCCAGAAGATCCTGTCCGAACGCAGCGCCGAGATCTCGCAGAACGTGACGGCGCGCTTTTTGAATGCCGGGCAGTTCATGCATCCCGCACAGGGCGTGACCCTGTATATCCGCGAGATCAGCCCGACGGGTGAGCTTCTGGACCTGTTCCTGTCGGACGAACGCTCGCCCACCGAACGCGCGATCCATTCGGCGCGTAAGGCGTTTCTGGTCAGGGGTGAGATCGCGCCCAAGCTGGTGATGGTGGACGGATCGACCCAGGCGCTGACGCGGGAGGGCGCGCGGATGTCGGTGACGCGGTTTTCCGACTTCACGCTGGACCTTGCGGGCCTCGTCTCGGTCGACGGTGGCGGGCAGGTCGCTCTGAACGCGCTGCCGACGCGGATGCTGTTGGCCGCCTCGCCCGAGGCCCAGGCGGCAACCGGCGCAAGCCTGGCACAGCTTTTGGAGGAAGGCCATTCCCGCCTCGCCTCGCCGCTTTTGTCGGTGGCGGCCCCGCTGATCGGCTTTGCGGCGCTGATGCTGGGCAGTTTCTCGCGCTTCGGACTGTGGCGGCAGATGGCGCTGGCGGTTGGCCTTCTGATCGCGCAGCAGCTGGTCTGGACCTGGTCCGGGGCGGTGGCGCTGACGCAGGCCGGGGCCTGGGCGGCGCTGTACCTTGGCCCCCTGGCCGGGATCGTCACGGCGACGGGCCTTTTGTGGTTTGCGCAGCGCCCGCGTCGTCGAAGGGTGCTTGCATGACGCTGAACCTTTACATCGCGCGGCGCTTTCTGGCGACGGTCGGCAAGGTCTTCCTGGTCTTCTTCGCTATCCTTCTGCTGGTCGACATGATCGAACAGCTGCGGCGGTTTTCGGATGCCGGGATCGGGCTGGCGGGGGCGGCGGAACTGTCGCTACTCAGCGTCCCCGAAACGCTGTACCGCATCCTGCCCCTCATCATGGTGATGGGGGCGATTGCCAATTTCCTGGGGCTGGCGCGGTCGTCGGAACTGGTCGTGGTTCGCGCGGCCGGACGGTCGGGGCTGCGCTTCCTGATGACACCGCTTCTCGTCTCGGTCGCATTGGGCCTCTTGGCGGTGGCGCTGTTCAACCCGCTGGTCGCGGCCACGTCCAAGGCCTATGACGACCGCCGGTCGGAACTCAGCCAGGGCGGGCGGTCGGTGCTGTCGGTGGCCGACACCGGGCTTTGGCTGCGCCAGGGGTCCGAGGACGGGCAGACCGTGATCCAGGCGGCGCGGTCCAACCTGGATGGCACCGAACTTTTCGGCGTGACCTTCGTCGGCTTCGGCGTTGACGGCACGCCCGGCAAGCGGGTCGAGGCCGAACAGGCCCGCCTGGTCGAGGGCGCGTGGGAGCTGACCGGAACCAAGACCTGGGACCTGACCGCAGCCAACCCAGAACTGACCGCCGTCATCGATCCTGGCCCCATCGCCCTGCCGTCGGACCTGACGCCGGAACGCATTCGCGACAGTTTCGGCACGCCGTCGGCCATCGCCTTCTGGGACCTTCCGGCGTACATTGACGATCTGGAACAGGCCGGATTCTCGGCACAGGCCTACAAGCTTTGGTATCAGATGGAACTTGCCCTGCCGCTTCTGATGGCAGCGATGGTGCTGGTGGCCGCAGGCTTTACCATGCGCCATGTCCGGTTCGGCGGCACCGGGCGCATGGTGCTTTACGCGCTCCTGGCAGGCTTCGGTTTCTACTTCCTGCGCAACTTTGCCCAGGCGCTTGGCGACAGTGGCCAGATCCCGGTGCTTCTGGCCGCCTGGAGCCCGCCGATCGCCGCCGTCATGCTGTCGCTGGGTCTGCTTCTGCATCTGGAGGATGGCTGACATGCGCCGCCTCCTGCTTTTGCTGGCCACGCTGTTCGCCCTGTCCCTGCCCGCCCTGGCGCAGGATCAGGCGACGCTGGTCTCGGACAGTCTGCAAATCTCCGGAGACACCCGTTTGATCGCGGACGGCAATGTCGAGGTGTTCTTCAAGGGCAGCCGCCTCAAGGCCTCTCGCATCGTGTTCGACCAGGCGACCAACCGGCTGGAGATCACCGGACCCATCGTCCTGACCGAGCCGACCGGGCAGACGCTGATCCTGGCCGGTCAGGCCGACCTTAAAGCAGACCTGTCAGAAGGTATCCTGACCAGCGCGCGGCTGGTGCTGAACCAGCAATTGCAACTGGCGGCCAACCAGATGGTCCGGATGTCCGGCCGCTATACCGCGCTGAAGAACGTCACGGCATCATCCTGCAAAGTCTGCAAAGGCGATCCCACGCCCCTGTGGGAAATCCGCGCCCGCCGGGTCGTGCACGACGAGGTCGAGCGCCAGATCTACTTTGACCGCGCCCAGTTCCGCTTGGCCGGGGTGCCGGTCCTTTACATCCCGCGCCTCAGGATGCCCGACCCGACGCTCAAGCGCGCGACCGGCTTTCTGATGCCATCGATCCGCACAACCTCGGATCTCGGCACCGGGATCAAGGTCCCGTACTTCATCGTCCTTGGCAAATCTGCCGACCTGACACTGACCCCCTATCTGGCTGCCCGGCAGTCCCAGACGCTTGGTCTTCGCTACCGGCAGGCCTTTGCCACGGGCCTGATCGAAGTGAACGGCTCGGTGACACGCGACCAGCTGTTTCCTAGCGACACGCGCGGCTACTTGCGCGTGAAAGGCGATTTTACCCTGCCAGAGCGCTACCTTCTGACCTTCGACGGGCAGACCGTGACTGACCCGGCCTACATGCTTGACTATGGCCTCGGCAACGCCGACCGCCTGGACAGCCGGGTTGAAATCCGCCGTACGCGCCGCAACGAACATATCTCGGCCCGGATCATCAGCTTCCAGACGCTTCGCGATGACGAGGTCGACAGCGCCATCCCCTCGCTGGTGGCCGACCTCACCTTCCACCGGCGGTTTTCGCTTGGTCCCCTGGGGGGAGAGGGTGGCCTGCGCTTGCAGACCCACAACCAATACCGCACCTCCACCAACCCGATCGACGGATCGGACAGTGACGCCATCCCGGACGGTCGCGACACTGGACGAGTTTCGGCCCGGATCGACTGGCGGCGCAGCTTCCTGCTGCCGGAAGGGATCGAAGCCTCGATCCTGGGCGAGGTGACGGCCGATGCCTATACGATCAGCGACGACGCGACCTTTGCCGGAAGCACGACGCGGACACACGGCTCTGCCGGGGTCGAACTGCGCTGGCCCTGGGTCAAGGCGGGGGCATCGGGCGCCACCCACGTGATCGAACCGGTGGTGCAACTTGTCTTTGCGTCGGACAACTCGGAAACGCTGCCGAACGAGGACTCGACCTTGCTGGAGTTCGATGAGGGCAACATCTACGCGCTTGACCGTTTCCCGGGCTCGGATGCCGTCGAACGTGGCAACCGGGCCAACTTGGGCGTCACCTGGACGCGATTTGATCCCGCAGGCTGGTCGATGGGCGTGACGGTCGGCCGGGTGTTCCGCGAGGCCGACCTTGGGCAGTTCGGTCCGGGATCAGGCCTTGACGCGGTCAGTTCCGACTGGCTGGCAGCCGTCAACTTCAGCTTGTCCGACGGGCTGGCAGTGACCGGGCGTCTTGTGCTTGATGACGATCTCAGCGTGACCAAGGGCGAGGCACGGATTTCGCTGAACGGCCCGAAGACAGCTGTCACCAGTTCCGTGATCTGGGCCGTGGCCGATCCTCTGGAAAACCGCCCGGATCCGACGCAGGAATTCACATTCGATGCGCGCCAGCGCGTCTCCCCGAACTGGACCGCCAAGTTTTCCGGGCGCTATGACTTTGTCGCCGACCGGGGCACCGTCGCTGGCCTGGGACTGGAGTTCCTGAACGAATGCATCCGGTTTGATGTTTCCCTCTCGCGTCGGTTCACGTCATCCACTAGTGTAAGTCCGACAACGGATTTCGGCCTGTCACTGGATCTTGTCGGGTTTGGCAGCGGGGTGACTGGAGGTCCGGCCAGGACCTGCAGGCAGTAGACGCGGGTCGGACGGGGCGGCAGAAGCGGCGGGCCAAAGACCCGCGGGATTGAGGAAGAGCGGCGGAAACGATGATAGTCTCGGTTCTGAAACGACAGGCGGCAGCGATTGCCGTGGGGCTGGTCCTGATGGCGCCGGTCCAGGCGCAGGACCTGTTCACCCCCCGGGTCTACGTCAACGACCGGGTCATCACCAACTATGAAATCGAACAGCGCGCCCTCTTTCTGCGTGCCCTTCGCGCCCCCGGCAACCCCGAGGAAGAGGCACTGAAGGCCTTGACCGAAGACCGCCTGCGGCAGACCGAGGCTGAGCGGCTGGGCCTGAAGCTGACCGAGGAAGAGCTGAACACCGGCCTGACTGAATTCGCGGCGCGAGCGAACCTGACTGTCGAGCAATTCGTGACCGAGCTTGGCAAGGCCGGGATCGCGCCGGAAACCTTCCGAGATTTCGTTGCAGCCGGGCTTCTGTGGCGGCAGGCCGTACGGGCGCGCTTCCTGGGTCAGGTCCCGATCAGCGAAAACGACATCGACCGCGCGCTTGAGGCCTCGGCCCGGCCCCGCGCGCTGCAGGTTCTTGCCAGCGAGCTGGTGATCCCCGCGCCGGAAGGCCAGGAAGAAGCCGCTATGGCTCAGGCCCAGGAATTGTCGGACACGATCAGCGGTGAGGGTGCCTTTGCTTCGGCCGCGCGCCGTTATTCGGCTGCATCGACCGCAGGAGCGGGCGGGCGGCTGGACTGGCTGCCCCTTGCCAACCTACCGCCAGCCATTGGCCAGAAGATCCTGGCACTTGATGCAGGCGAAGTCTCCGACCCGATTGCCGTTCCCGGTGCCGTAGTCCTGTTCCTGTTGCGGGATGTGGCGATGGACACGAAGGCCGAACCGATCTCGGTCAGTGTCGAATGGGCCGAGTTCCTGGTGCCCGACGATGCCGACGCCATCGCGAAGATCCGCGCAGCCAGCGACGAATGCAACGACCTTTACGGTCTGGCCAAAGGCCTGCCCGAGGATCGGCTGACGATCACCAAGGCCGGACTTGAAACGGTTCCGGGCGATGTTGCCCTGGAACTGGCGCGGCTCGACCCCGGCGAGACCTCCATCGCCCTCACGCGCGGCAACTTCCGGCGCATGCTGATGCTCTGCGGGCGCGAACAGGTGTTGGACCCGGTCCCGACCCGCGAGCAGATCCGCGAACAGGTGATCAACCAGAAGCTTGAAGGGATGGCCGAGGGCTATCTGGAAGAGCTGCGCTCTGCCGCCATCATCCGCGAGCCGTGACTGGTCCGGTCTTGCTGACCTGCGGGGACCCCGCAGGTATCGGCCCTGAAATCGCGGCCAAGGCCTGGGCTGCAGGACAACGATTCGTGTGGATCGGCGACCCCCGTCACCTGCCTGCCGGGACCGCCTGGCGCGAGGTGTCCGAAGGCGAAGCACCGGGCGATGGCGCGCTGGCGGTGCTGCATCACGAATTCCCGGCGCTTGCGACGCCGGGTACACCGACACCTGCAAACGCTGCGGGGGTAATCGCAGTGATCGAACGCGCCGTGCGATTGGTGCAGACCGGCAAGGCCACGGCAATTTGCACGGCACCGATCAACAAGAAGGCCCTGAAGGACGGCGCGGGCTTCGTCTTTCCGGGGCATACCGAATTCCTCGCGCATCTGGCCGGGGTTGACCGCGTGGTCATGATGCTCGCCTGCCCAAACCTGCGGGTGGTCCCCACGACGATCCACATCCCTTTGGCCGAAGTGCCCGCTGCCCTGACCGAAGACCTGCTGGCAGAGACGATCCGCATCACCCACGCCGCACTGATCCACGATTTCGGCATTGCCCGCCCAAGGATCGCCGTGGCCGGTTTGAACCCCCATGCCGGCGAAGGCGGCGCGATGGGGTGGGAGGATGAAAGGATGATGCGCCCGATGATCGCCCGCCTGGCGCGCGAAGGGCTGGATGTGACGGGTCCCTGGCCCGCCGACACGATGTTCCACGCAGCGGCGCGGGCCGGATACGACGTGGCCATCTGCGCCTACCACGATCAGGCGCTGATCCCGATCAAGACCCTCGACTTTGCCGGGGGCGTCAATGTCACGCTGGGACTGCCCTTCGTGCGGACCTCGCCCGATCACGGTACGGCTTACAACATTGCCGGACAGAACCGGGCTGATCCCTCAAGCCTGATTGCTGCCCTGCGCATGGCGCAGGACATGGCCAAAGCGCGCGCCCCCTGATCCTAGGCGCCGAGAGCCTTTGCCAGACGGTAAAGCCTGGCGCGCTTCAGTAGACCCTTCAGCGCAAGTGGCTGGCCCGAGATTGCCTCGGCCTTGGCGCGCACCGCTTCGACGATCCTCTCCATTGCGTCAGGGTGGCGCGACTGCAGCTCCCACAGGAACCCGTCCGGGTCGCGACGAGTGATCCCTTCGGCGGCCAGCACATGGCCCGGAAAGTCCTGCGCGTTGAACGTGACGATCGCATCCGACCCGCTGGCAATTGCGCTGGCAAGTACATGGCGGTCGTTCGGGTCGGGCAGGATCAGCCGGGCTTCGATTTCGGGATGTTCGCGCACCAACCCGCGCGGGAAAGCCGCGCGCAAGGTTGCCGCCTCGCCTTCGGCAATCGCGGGGGCTTCGGGACCAAGCTTTGCCGTCGCCAGAACCCATTCCCGCAGGATGCGGCCAGAGAAAACGGGCTGATAGAGGCCCGCCTCGCCCGCTCCCTGCAGGATCTCGCGCAGAACGGTCGGATACAACACGCAGGCGTCGAGAACCGCCTTCATCCGTCCAGCCGGAAGGCCAGCGCCTTCAGGTACGAGCTTTCGGCGAGTTGCGGCAAGACCGGATGGTCAGGCCCGGCAAAACCGGTATGAATGATCTGCCCCTGCCGCCCGCCGCGCCCGATGCCTCTCGCACTGGCATTGCGGAAGGCCTGCAGGTCGGCCGCATGCGAACAGGAACAAAGAACCAGATACCCCCCCGGCGCCACCAGCGGAGCGGCAAGCCGCGCAATCCGTTCATAGGCGCGCAAGCCCGCCTCCAGCGCCGGTTTCCCGGGGGCAAAGGCCGGCGGGTCGCAGACCACCAGATCGAAGCGCGCCACTTCGGTCCCCAAGGACTCCAGCACCTCGAAAGCATCGCCCTGCCGCGTGGCGAACCGGTCACCGAAGCCCGAGGCCTGCGCCCCCTGCCCCGCCAGGTCCAGCGCCGCCGCCGATGCATCGACGGCCAACGCCGAAGCGGCGCCATGGGCCAAGGCTGCCAGAGCGAAGCCGCCGACATGCGAAAAGACATCCAGTACGCGCGCGCCATGGGCCAACCGGGCGGCAAAGCCATGGTTTTCCCGCTGATCGAAGAAAAGGCCTGTCTTCTGCCCCCCCATCAGGTCAGCCATGTAACGCGCCCCGTTCATCGGTACCGGCACCGGCCCGGTTGGCGTGGGACCGTGAATCACCGCCATTTCCTCGGCCAGACCCTCAAGCCCGCGCGCACGGCCCGATCCGTTCTTGATCACTGTCGTGACCCCCGTCACCGCGACCAGGGCCGCCACCAGCGGCGAAAGCAAGGATTCGGCCCAGGCCGCATTCGGCTGGATGACCGCAACATCGCCAAACCGGTCGATGACCACGCCCGGCAGACCATCCGCCTCGGCATGCACCAGGCGATAGAACGGCTGGGGATAAAGCCGCGCCCGATGCGCCTGCGCCCGACTGATCCGCGCCGCAAACCAGGCTTCATCCACCTCTGCCCCAGGGTCACGATCCAGCATCCTCGCGATGATCTTCGACCGAGTATTGACCGTAACCAGCCCCAGCGCGCGCCGTTCCCCGTCTTCCAGCACCGCCAACGCCCCGGGTGCCAGCGCCTGGGTGCGGCGGTCGGTCACCAGCTCGTCAGCATAGACCCAGGGAAAGCCGTGCCGGATCGCCCTCGCCTCGGCCTTCGGCTTCAGTCGCACCACTGGCAGGTTGCGTTCGTCCCCCTCGTTCGCTGTCATCATGCCTCCGCAGCCACAGATTTTGGCCCGCATAACCGCTTTTGGGCCGCCCCGGAAGGGCAAGCAGACCACGGCGGCCAAGGATGCGCCGCGTCAGGGACCAGCGGACAGATCCGGTCCGTCCAATGCAACAGGGCCTGACAGAGACTGCCAGGCCCATGCATCATTAAAATGACCAGAACGCAACAAGCGGCCTTGCGCCCGATCAATCACTCGCACACTCGTTTGACCGCAGCGCGGTCGTGATGGTTATTCGGCAGTCGCCAGTGCGTAGGCCGCCGCACGGTCCGGGGCAACAGCAGGGCTTGGCTTGGACGAAACAGAAGCCGGGGCAGCGACGACGGTCGCGGCGACCAGGATTCCGGCAATGGCGGCCGGGACGAGGATCGAAAGGTTCTTCATGGCTTGGACTCTCCAGAGGTCAGCGACATTGTCTCCAAAAATGCATCGTGTGTTTGGCGGCAATTGGACCAAGAGCAGCGAAGATTCGGCCGAGATTTGGGTATTCTTGTGCCCTTTCCGTCTGTCGGTGCATTATCGCGGTTAATATGCTGGCACTGATGCTCTGCAGGCTACGAATTGACTGTTGTTAGCGCTAACAGGTGATGCTATAGCCGCCGCATCACAGACCCAAGGGGACGCCATGACGCTACATCGCGCTGTTGCACAGGTGACCGACCGCATCAGGGCCCGCTCAGCCGATGCTCGCGGCGCCTATCTGGAGCGGATGGGAAAGGCGGTCTCCAACGGCCCGGTGCGCGCGCATCTCAGCTGCGGCAACCAGGCACATGCCTATGCGGCGATGGGGGTGGACAAGGACGCGCTGGTCGCGGCAAAGGTGCCGAACCTGGGGATCATCACCGCCTACAACGACATGCTGTCGGCCCACCAGCCGTTTGAACGCTATCCCGACCTGATCCGGGCCGCCGCCGCCAAGGCGGGCGTGACCGTCCAGGTCGCGGGCGGAGTTCCCGCAATGTGCGACGGGGTCACCCAGGGCCAGCCGGGGATGGAGCTGTCGCTCTTCTCCCGCGATGTGATCGCGCTGGCTGCTGGCGTCGCGATGAGCCACAACTGCTTTGACGCCGCCCTGTATCTCGGTGTCTGCGACAAGATCGTGCCCGGCCTCATCATGGCCGCCGCGACCTTCGGCCATGTGCCCGCGGTCTTCGTTCCGGCAGGCCCGATGACCAGCGGCATCCCGAATGACCAGAAATCCAAGGTCCGCAACGCCTATGCCGAAGGCCGCGCCACGCGGGAAGAGCTGATGGCCGCCGAGATGGCCAGCTACCATGGCCCCGGCACCTGCACCTTCTACGGCACCGCGAACACCAACCAAATGCTGATGGAGTTCATGGGCCTGCACCTGCCGGGTGCGAGCTTCATCAACCCCGGCACGCCCCTGCGCGATGCTCTGACGCTGGCTGCCGTCGACCGCGCCCTGGCGATCACGGCGCAGGGAAATGACTACCGCCCGGCTGGCGAGATCCTCGACGAACGCGCCTATGTGAACGGGATCGTCGGGCTGATGGCAACCGGTGGTTCGACCAACCTTGTGCTGCATTTGCCCGCCATGGCGCGGGCGTCAGGCGTGATGCTGGACCTGCAGGATTTCGCTGACATCTCGGATGTCGTGCCGCTGATGGCGAAGGTTTATCCGAACGGTCTGGCCGATGTGAACCATTTCCACGCCGCGGGCGGGTTGCAGTTCCTGATCGGGCAGCTTCTTGACGCAGGCCTTCTGCACCCTGACGCCCGCACAGTTGCCGGTGACGGGCTGCAAGCCTACCGGCAGGAAGCGACGCTGAAGGACGGCAAGCTTCAGTGGCAGCCCGGGCCGGAAACCAGCCTGAACGACAAGATCCTGCGCCCTGCGGCAGAAGGTTTTGCTCCGGTCGGCGGGTTGAAGCAACTGACCGGGAACCTTGGGCGCGGGGTCATCAAGGTTTCCGCCGTTGCCCCCGAGCGCCATGTGATCGAGGCCCCAGCCCGGGTCTTTCACAGCCAGGACGCCGTGAAAGCCGCCTTCAAGGCGGGTGAGTTCAC
>JBJTSJ010000112.1:0-14986 GCA_046076605.1 Tabrizicola sp. | reverse complement strand
CCGAAGTGACCGACCGGTTGACCCGTGTGGCGATCCTCGGCGATCAGCCGGCCGAAACCGCGCAGGATCCAATGACCGGCGAAGGCTGCAAAGTGTTCGGCGGCTGCCTGCCCGGTCTTCGTGCCACCGGTATACGCAGTGCGCGGCGAAGCGCGATAGACGCGGAAGGCGGGCCAGTCGGAGGCTTGCGGCGCGCGCAGGATCAGCCGTTCCGTTTCCAGAACGGGCAGTCCGGTCAGTGCGGGCCGCAAAGCTTGGTTCATTTCTTCTTCATCAGCCCACTAAGGCCCGCAGGCAGGGTGATCCCGCGCGGGAGGCCGCCAAGCCCAGGGGGCAGGCCGCCACCCATTCCGCCCAAGCCGCCCTGCATGCCCTTGGCCATCTCGGCCAGCTGATCGGGCGACATCTTGGACGGGTCGGGCATGCCGCCTTTGCCCAAGAGCTGCTTGACCATGTTCTTCATCATGCCGCCCTTGCCCATCTTCTTCATCATGTCCGCCATCTGCTTGTGCTGTTTCAGCAGGCGGTTGAGATCGGCGACATCGAGGCCCGCACCAGCGGCGATTCGCTTCTTGCGGGAGGCGGCCAGAAGATCAGGGTTCGCGCGTTCCTTCTTGGTCATCGAGTTGATCAGCGCGATCTGGTGGTGGAGCATCTTGTCGTTCAGGCCCGCAGCCTCGGCCTGACCGGCCATCTTGCCCATGCCGGGCATCATGCCCATCAGGCCCTGCATCCCGCCCATCTTCAGCATCTGGTCAAGCTGCATCTTCAGGTCGTTCATGTTGAACAGACCCTTGGCAAAGCGCTTGGCCATGCGTTCGGCCTGTTCGGCCTCGAACGTTTCCTGCGCCTTTTCGACGAGGGCGACAATGTCCCCCATCCCGAGGATGCGGCCCGCGACGCGTTCGGCCTCGAAGGGCTCGATCGCGTCCATCTTCTCGCCAAGGCCGACAAAGCGGATCGGCTTGCCGGTGATGGCGCGCATGGAAAGCGCCGCACCACCGCGGCCGTCGCCGTCCATCCGGGTCAGGACGACGCCCGAGATGCCGACCTTGCCGTCGAATTCCGTGGCGACGTTGACGGCGTCCTGGCCGGTGAGGCCGTCGACGACGAGGAGGGTTTCACGCGGCTGGGCGATGTCCCGCACCGCTTGCACTTCGTCCATCAGGACTTCGTCGATGTGGAGGCGACCGGCGGTGTCGAGGAAGACGACGTCATAGCCGCCGAGGTTGGCCTGCGTCTTCGCGCGCTTGGCGATCTGGACGGCGGTTTCGCCCTTGACGATGGGCAGGCTGTCGACGCCGATCTGGGTGCCGAGGATCGCCAACTGTTCCATGGCGGCCGGGCGGTTGGTGTCAAGCGAGGCGAGGAGGACCTTCTTGCCGTTCTTTTCCTTCAACCGCTTCGCCAGCTTGGCGGTGGTCGTGGTTTTGCCCGAGCCCTGCAGACCGACCATAAGGATCGTCGCCGGCGGGTTGTCGATCTTCAGCGCCTCGGGTGCGCCTTCGCCGGCCAGCACGCGGATCAGCTCGTCATGGACGATCTTCACGACCATCTGGCCGGGGGTGATAGACTTCGTCACCGCCGCGCCGGTGGCCTTTTCGGTGACGCGCTTGATGAAATCGCGGGCGACCGGCAGCGAAACGTCTGCCTCCAGAAGGGCGACGCGAACCTCGCGCAGCGCGGTGACGACATCGGCCTCGGTCAGCGCGCCGGCCTTGGTCAGACGGTCGAAGACGCCACCAAGGCGTTCTGACAGGCTTTCGAACATCGCGTTACCTCATCCTAGCGTTTGCCCCGATATGGGGCGGCGAAGCCCCGGCGCAAAGCGGAATGGCACCCGTGGGCGCATCCGCGCTGACGGGTGGCGATCCCGGGCAATGCCCAAGGGACCGGAAGCTGATGCCTCCGGGGAAATTAGCGCGGCGGATACGCCTGCGGGGGCCCTGAGTCAAGCAGGAAGGTCAGGTGACGGGCGGCAGGTCGGCCAGGGACTTCACCGCCTCGCACCGTCCGATCAGGCCGTCGAGCGTCTCACGGTCGATCCAGGGAAAGGTCTCGGCCAGGCGCCGGTCGACCACCGAGGCATGGCGCTTGCCTCGGCGGCTGTTCCGTTCGCGCTGGACGGCGCCAAGGATACGATCCTGCATCGCGCCCGAGTCGTTTTCGAAATGCTGGCTTCGGATGTGCGAGCAGAAGGCAGGGTCGGATACAACCGGCCAGCGGGTCCAGACATTGCCGTGCTGCATCTGGAACGGGTTCTTCTGGAAGCTGGGTCCGTTCACCGTGGCAAGACCGATGGCGGTCAGAAAGCGCTGCTGCATCATGGAGACGCCCACCGGCTCGGTCGCGCTGGCCGGAAAGACAAAGACACCCGTGGGAAAGGTGATGTGAGTCGAGGGCGACAGGATGCGGCTGACTTCGCGCAGCCGGGCAATGTAGTTGACCGAGACTGCGTCGTCGTCATCCAGCCGGAAATGCACCGAATTGGCGCGACCCTTGAAGCCGGAAGCTTCGACCATGTACTTGTGGAATGCCAGGTCACCGCGCTGATGTTGTGAAAACTCAACCACGGCACCCGGCAGCTTGGCCGCAATCGCGCTGAGGCGTTCCTTGAAGCGGTCAGGCATCACCTCGGACGACATGATGACAGTGCGGAAATCGCGGTCGGTCTGGTTGATCAGGCTGGGCAGGGTCAGGTTTTCGAACATGAAGAACCGCCGGGCCATGCGGGTTTCATCGTAAAGCTTTGCAAGCGCAACACCTTCTGCATCCGGTTGCGTGCGCGTGTCTGTCAGCCCGTAGAATGAGAACCGGATATGGCCGTAGATCGCCCTTTGCTCGAACACGCGGTCTCTCCCTTTTGATACTTTTGTTGAAAAGCAACAAACGCACCCGGCAAGTCAAGCGGGTAGCCCGGATGGGCAATTGCTTTGGCGACGAACCCGTACCCCTTGAATCCGGTTGTGAATCCGGTTGATGTGCTCTTGTGCGCCCATGCACAGAGGGTCCGGAGGCGAGATGGAAAACTGGGACGAAATCCGTACCGCATTTCAGGTTGCACGGATGGGTACCGTGTCGGGGGCTGCCGAAGTGATGGGGGTCCACCATGCGACAGTGATCCGCCATATCGATGCCCTGGAGAAGCGGCTCGGGGTCAAGCTGTTCCAGCGCCATGCCCGCGGGTACACGCCAACCGAGCCCGGTCGCGATTTGCTCTCGGTGGCACAGACGACGGAAGAGCAGTTCGCCCACCTGGTCAGCCGGATCAAGGGACAGGGGGAATCTGTCTCGGGCGAGCTGGTAGTGACCTCGATCGCCGGGATTGCCGACCTGTTGGTTCCGGTGATGACCGGGTTTCAGGAGAAATGGCCCGATGTCCGGGTAAGATTCCTGACCGACATGCGGGTGTTCCGGCTGGATTATGGCGAAGCGCATGTGGCGATCCGGGCTGGGAACGGGCCGGAAGAGCCGGACAACGTCGTCCAGCCGCTGACCCGGATGAAGGCGGGCCTTTATGCCTCGCGGGCCTATATAGACCGGCACGGCAAGCCCGCGTCAGAGGCCGAGTTTCAGGGTCACCGCTTTGTCTGCAGCGACGGCGAAATGACACGTGCCCCGTTCCATCGCTGGCTGCGGGCCACAGTCCAGCCTGAACAGATTACTTTCGCCGCAACAGAGCCGGCGGCGCTGGAACAGGCGGTCAGGTCAGGAGCCGGGATCGGGTTTGTCAGCACCATGCGCGCCTCTGAAGACCCTGACCTGGTCGAGATCCTGCCGCCGCGTCCCGAATGGGAATCCGCCTTGCGCATTGTTACCCACGTCGACCTGCACCGGACCAGGAAGGTGCAGGCCTTCCTTACCCATCTGAAGGATGCGGCGAAGGAGTGGAAGTTCTGCGTCTGATGCGGTCGGGCCAGTTCTTGTCGGGCCTGTCCCAGCCCGCCCGCGGGCATCTGGCGATGCTGGCGTTTTCGGCGATGGTGGCGGGGTCGTTCTCGCTGGGGGTGCTGGCCGCGCCGCATATCGACCCGGGTGCCTTGTCGGTGGTTCGCTTCATCCTGGCGGGAGTGTTGGTGGGCGTCGCGGCGGTGGCGACGACCGGCATCCCGCGCAGTGCCTGGGTCTCGCCCTGGCGCTATCTGGTGCTGGGGGGGCTGCTGGGCGCCTATTTCGTGCTGATGTTCGAGGGGCTGAAGACGGCAGCCCCCGTGTCGGCGGCGGCGGTGTTCACGCTTACACCTATCATGGCCGCCGGGTTCGGCTGGCTGTTCCTGCGGCAGCGGCTGACCGGGCGGATGGCACTGGCTTTGGGCATTGGCGGTGCAGGCGCGCTTTGGGTGATCTTCCGGGCGGACGTTGCGGCGCTGATGGCGTTCCAGGTCGGACGGGGCGAGGCGATCTACTTCGTCGGATGCGTGGCGCATGCCGCCTATGCCCCCTTGGTGCGCAAGCTGAACCGGGGCGAGCCTGCAGTGGTCTTCACCTTCGGGATGATGGTGGCCGGGACGGTGCTGCTGGCAATCTACGCCTGGCCCGCCGTCATGGCGACCGACTGGGCGGCGTTGCCGGGGATCGTCTGGGTGACGCTGGTTTACGTGGCCGTGGCGGCCAGCGCGATGACCTTTGTCCTTCTGCAATACGCCTCGCTGCGGCTGCCTGCGGCGAAAGTGATGGCCTATACCTACCTGGTGCCAAGTTGGGTCGCCCTGTGGGAGGTTGTCCTGCACGGGCTGGTGCAGCCGAGGCTGGTGCTGGTGGGCGTTGCGATGACGGTGCTGGCCTTGGGGCTTCTTCTGAAGGAGTAGCTCGTCGTGCGCTTCGCTTCTCCTCGCTGGCGACGAGAAGCCGAAGGCGCGACGCAGGAGCGGTCAGGGGAGAAACGCCCGCAACCCGTCCGTGAGATAGCGTTCGGCCAGGTCCAGCGTGCCCTGGGTGTAGGTCGGGCCGCCAAGCGACTGCGCCGTATCGCTGTCGGCGCGGGTCGCCAGCCAGGCGGTCAGGAGGACCCGGCGCAGGAAGATCAGCGAGGGGATCATTGCGCGGTCGTCGCGGCGCAGCGGGGCGATGCGGGTGTAGCCTTTGACCCAGGCCGCGATCAGTTCGGGCAGGCGGGGGTCGGTCTCGATGAAACTCAGCGCCGCGGCGAGGTCATAGGCCCACCAGCCAAAGCCGCAGTCGTCAAAGTCGATGGCGGTGAGGGTGTCGCCGTCGACCATCAGGTTCGCCAGACGCAGGTCGGCGTGGATCAGCCCGAAGACATCTGGCCCGGTGCCATAGGCATGGAGTTTGGCAGCGAGTGCGTCAGTGGCACGGGCGAGCAGGGTTTCGCCAGGCTGGTCGAGGCCCCGCGCCTGCCGCCAATGGCCCCAATGCGGCTGGGGGCCAAGGATCGTCTGCACGTCCCAGCGCTTGCGCGTGAAACCTTTCGGCGGGGTCCATTCGCGGGACTGGAGGTGCAGGCGGGCGGTGATCTCTCCCAAGGGCACGAACCAGCGGGTGAGGTCGTCACCGGGTTGGAGTTCCTGCCCGTCGATGGGGGCGAAGGCGACAAGGAAGCGGCCGTCGACTTCGGTGACAAGGCCCTGCTCGCCGGGGATCGGGCGGACGGCGTTGAGGCCGGGAAGATCCTGCAGCGCAGTGAGCCAGGCGAGTTCCGAGGCGATCTCGGGCCTGGTGTGGTAGCCCTGCCGGTGAAGGCGCAGGATCAGGTCGCCTGCCCTCCACGTTTCGTTTTCCGAGCGGTTGAGGAGAGTGAGCGGAGTGTCCTCGGCCAGCCCGTAGACCGGAAGGGCGCGGCGCAGCAGGTCAGTCATTGCCGCCCCGGCGGAGGAGGTAGATGTCCATGATCCAGCCGTGCTCGGCGCGGAGCTTGGCGCGGGTGGCGAGGATGTGGTCGGAGACCGAGGCGAGCATGCCGTGGATCAGGGTTTCCTCGGGCATACCCACATAGGCGCCCCACCAGATTTCCGTGTCGGGCGGCAGGTCGGTGAACGCCCCGCCCCTGTCCAGCATCACCGCCAGCGTAGTCGCCCCCGAGGGCCAGCCGTGGTCGCGGAGCTGGCGGCCCGTGGTGATGGTCACAGGCGCGGCGAGCGTATTCAGCGGGATGGCATGGGCTGCGGTAAGCGCCTGGAGGCTGGTGATGCCGGGGATGACCTTTACGGTCAGGCCGGGCAGGCGGGCGGCGATACGCAGGGTGCTGTCGTAGAGCGATGGATCGCCCCAAACCATCAGCGCGACGTTCGCCGCGTTGGGGCGTTGGGTGGCGATGGCGTCGGCCCAGACCTGGGCGATGGCGTCGTGCCAGTCGTTCACCGCGCCGAGGTAGTCGTCCTGGTCGGCCCTCTGCGGCACGTCGTAGTTGGCGACGGGGACCGGGGCGGTCAGGACTTTCGACAGGATCGCTTCGCGGACCTCGGCGAGATCGGACTTCGCCGTGCCCTTACGAGGGATCAGGATCAGGTCGGCCCCGTTCAGGGCCTTGATCGCCTGGCCGGTGACGTGGTCGGGGTTTCCCGTGCCGATGCCGATCAGCCAGAGAGTGGTCATTCCGTCCCCTCGGCCAGCGCGCCCACGAGGATAAGGCCGGGCAACGCCGACCGGTCCTCAGCCAGCGTCCGCGCCAGTTCGGCGACCGTGGAGCGGTGGATCACCTGCTCGGGCGTCGAGACGGATTCAGCCAGCAGCGCGGGGGTGTCGGGCGGCAGGCCGTGGGCGATCAGCGCCTCGGCCAGCGCGGGGAACGTCCGCTTGCCCATGTAGATGACGGTGGTGGCCTGAGGGTCGGCCAGCGCGGTCATGTTCAGGCCGGGGGGCAGGTTGCCGGTCACGTCGGCGGCGGTGATGAACTGGACGCGCTGGGCGTGCTGGCGACGGGTCAGGGGTATCCCGGCGGCAGCGGCGGCGGCTGAGGCAGAGGTGACGCCCGGGATGATCTCGCACCCGATTCCGGCGGCACGGACGGCGGTGAGTTCCTCTTCCAGCCGCCCGAAAATGCCCGAATCACCGGATTTGAGCCGCACGACATGGGCGCCGGTGAGTGCGTAGTCAACCAGCAAGCGGCTCACGTGGTCCTGCTTGGGCGAGGCGCGGCCAGCGCGCTTGCCGACGCCGACCATGTCAGCCCCGGGCTTCGCCAGTGCCAGGATCGGGCCAGAGGACAGGTCGTCGAACAGGACGGCATCGGCGCAGGAAAGGGCCTTTACCGCCTTGACGGTCAGCAGGTCCGGGTCGCCGGGTCCTGCGGAGACGAAGGTGACGAAGCCGGTCATTCCCGCCCCCGATTTCTTCGAAGAAATCGGGCCGGAGCCTTTGAAGGCTCCGAACCGGAGTTCTCGAAAACTCCGAGGCCAGGCGGGACGGGTGGTTTCATGCGCTTGCGATCAGGTGGAAGAAGGTGCCGGTCGATAGCCCGCCCTTGGACTGGAGTCGAGTGGAGCCGGTTTCGGGCACGGTCGCTCCGGTGGCGTCTGTGACCTGGGCCAAAGGCGCGTCGGGTTGGTCGAGGATCGTCGAGTAGTGGAACTCATGCCCGCGCAGCCGGGTGCCCGCCGCTTGGCCGGGGATCGGTTGCGCCAGTTCGGCCAGCCGGTATCCCAGGTGCACCTTACGCTTCTCGAAGCTCGTCACCAGCCCCAGAAGCCCCGTCATCCGGTGCCGCGTACCGTCCTTGTCGACGATCGCCTCGCCCATCGCCATGTAGCCGCCGCACTCACCGTGGACGGGTTTCGTCTCGGCAAAGGCGCGCAGGCCCGAGCGGAAGCGGAGAGCCTGCGCCAGTGTTGCCCCGTGGAGTTCCGGATAGCCGCCGGGAAGCCAGCAGATATCCGCGCTGGGGTCCGGGCCTTCGTCGGCGAGGGGAGAGAAGGGCAGCACCTCGGCCCCCGCCGCGCGCCAGCCGTGGAGGAGGTGGGGGTAGACAAAGCTGAACGCCGCGTCTCGGGCGAGGGCGATGCGCTGGCCGGGTGGGGTGATCCTTGCGGGCGAAGTGGTCGCTGCGGTCGTCCGCGCGGCGGCAATCAATGCGTCAAGGTCCACGCCCTCGCGCATCAGCTGCGCCGCCTCGGCGATCAGCGCCTGCAGCGCGGGCTGCTCCTCGGCCTGCACGAGGCCAAGGTGGCGTTCCGGCATGGCGATGGCCGCGCGTTTCGGCAGGACGCCCAGCACGGCAAGCCCCGCCTCCTCCATGCCGTTGCGGATCAGGGCCTCATGCCGGGGCGAGGCGACGCGGTTCAGGATCACCCCCGCCACCGTCACCCCAGGGCGGAACCGCGCCAGCCCCAGCGCCACTGCCGCCGCCGTCTGCGCCTGTCCGCTCGCGTCGATCACCAGCACCACCGGCCAGCCCATCCGCGCCGCCAGGTCCGCCGAGGCCCCGTTCCCGGTCGCCCCCGGCGCAGCCACGCCGTCAAACAGGCCCATCGAGCCTTCAGCCATTACCAAATCCGCCCCTTCGGAGACCGAAAGCATCCCGTCCAGCATCGCCCCCGGCATGGCCCAGGTGTCGAGGTTGAAGGACTCCCGGCCCGAGGCCGCCCGGTGGAAGGCCGGGTCAATATAGTCCGGACCGTTCTTGAACGGCTGGACCGTGAGGCCTCTCTCCCGCAGCGCGCCCAGAAGCCCCAGCATAACCGTGGTCTTGCCGGTGCCAGAGGCGGGCGCCGCGATGAGAAGGGCGGGGGTCATCTGCCCGTCCCCGGAAAGCGCGGGTTGGTGCCGACGGGGCGGTAGCGGCGGTCGTAGTCCCCGGCGTAGAGGCGGCTTTCCTCGAACCCCTCCTGCGCCAGCGCGGGGCCGACGAGGACCAGCGCGGTCCGCTCGACCTCTTCGGGGACCGAAGTCTTCAGCGTGGCAAGAGACGCCCGGATGATCCGCTGATCGGGCCAGCTTGCGCGCCAGACCACCGCCACCGGGCAATCAGCGCCATAATGCGGGATCAGCTCCTCGGTCAGCTTGTCGATTAGATGGATCGACAGGTGCAGGGCCAGCGTGGCCCCGGTGGCGGCGAAGGCAGGCAGGTTCTCCCGCGACGGCATCTGCGTGGCGCGGCCTTCAGTCCGGGTCAGGATGACCGACTGGGCGAGTCCCGGCAGGGTCAGCTCGACGCCCAAAGCCGCCGCCGCCGCCGCGAAGGACGGCACCCCAGGCGTCACGTCGTAGGGGATGCCAAGGTCCCGCAACCGCCGCAACTGCTCGCCCATCGCCGACCAGACCGACAGGTCCCCGGAATGAAGCCGCGCCACGTCCTGCCCGGCCTCATGCGCCGCGACAATCTCCGCCACGATCTCGTCCAGCGACAGGGGCGCGGTGTTCACGATCCGGGCCCCCGGCGGGCAATGCGACAGCACACCCTCGGGCACCAGCGAGCCCGCGTACAGACAGACCGGAGACGCGGCGATGAGGTCGCGCCCCCGCAGCGTCAGAAGGTCTGGCGCGCCCGGTCCGGCCCCGATGAAATGGACGATCATGCCGAAAGCCCCTTTGCTCTTGCCCTTGTCAAAAATACTCCCCGCGCGGAGCGCACGCCCGAGCCGGTTGCGCGCCCTTCGCGCGCAGAGGCGAGACAAATGTCTTGCGGCGAATGCCGCTCAATTTGATCATCGCCCCTCATCCTGCGCTCTCCGCAATGGCCGCCGTCGCGGACCCATCCGCTGAAACCGCGCGCGGACCCCGCAACCGCGCCCCCGGACCGGCAGCCACCAGAGCGGTGGTCTCTGCGACCGAGCCGGTGCCGAACATCTGCTCCACCCGGTCGGATTGCGTCAGCGTGGGGATACCGTGCAAGCGCTCTGGCGGCAGCGCCACCAAGGGCAGGTCCAGCGCCTTGGCCAGCGGTTCCAGCCCCTCGACCTTCGCAGCCAGCGTCGCCAGATGCGTGACGCCCTGCGGACCCCCAGCCCTTGCCAGGGCATCTTGCAGGGCCGAAAGCGTTGCGCCAGACCGGAACCCGAACCCCGCGACGATCATCGGGTGACGCTCCATTGCAGGATGGGAAGGGCGGCTTTCCAGCCCCGCTTTCGGCCGATGGCGGTGGGTTCCGATAGCTCGATCCTCAGGAGGGATCCGCCACGGCGGGCAGACCAGTCGAGCACCAGCGCCTCGGTTTCCAGCGTGACGGCGTTCATGACAAGGCGCGTGCCGGTGGGGATCAGGTCCCAAAGGGTGGACAGAAGCTCCTGCGATGCACCGCCGCCGATGAAGACGGCATCGGGCTTCGGCAAATCCTTCAGCCCCTCGGGCGCGCGGGCCTCCGTCAGGCGGTGGCGATGCGACAGGCCGAACGCCTCGACATTCCCCCGGGCGCGGGCGGCGCGGATAGGGTCGGCTTCCAGCGCTTCGACCCTCGCCCCACCGGCCAGCAGCCATTCGATGCCGATGGAGCCGGAGCCTGCGCCGATGTCCCACAGCGTCTCGCCTGAGCGTGGGGCAAGCGCCGAAAGCGTCAGCGCACGGACGGGGCGCTTGGTGATCTGGCCGTCGTGCTGGAAAAACTCGTCCGGCAGGCCCGAAGCGCGGGGAAGGCCGTGGTCCACGGCCTCGATGGCGGCGGAGACCGGGGCGGCGATGGGGCTGTCAGGCAGGCCGTGGGTAATGCGTTCCTGCGGGCCGCCGAGGCGTTCAAGGATGGTGACGCGGGCGTTCGGGTGGCCGTTGGTGGCAAGCCAAGCGGCGAGTTCAGGGACGGCGGCACCGTCACGTAGGGTGCAGATCACGCGGACGCCCTTGCCCAGGACGGGGCGGAGGCGGGCGAAGGGGGCGGCGTGGAGGCCGAGGGTCAGCACCTCCTCTAGCCGCCAGCCGAGGCGGTTCGCGGCCAGTTGGAAGGTGGAGGGGGCGGGGTGAGAGGTCCACTCGCCGGGGTGCAGGTGCGCCATCAGGCTGCCCCCCGCGCCGAACCAGAACGGGTCGCCGGAGGCGAGGACGACGGTGGGTTGGCCGCGTTGGGTAAGGACGGGGGTGGCATCGAAGGGGATGGGCCATGCGTGACCCCTGTCCCCTGCCCCGACAAGCGCAAGATGGCGGGGGCCGCCGAAGATTGCGGTGGCCGAGGCCAGCGCGGCACGGCTTGCGGGGGACAGCGAAGCCGGTCCATCTTCGCCCAGACCGATGATCGAAAGCCAGGGATCAGCCATGCCCCCCCTCCTTCCGCCCCGCGTCCTGCTTCTGGGCGGCACCACCGAAGCCGCCCGCATGGCCCGCGCGCTGGTCGAGGCCGGGGTGGATGCGGTCTATTCCTATGCGGGACGGACGGAAAGCCCGGTGGCGCAACCCCTGTCGGTCCGCGTGGGCGGGTTTGGCGGGGTCGCTGGGTTTGCGGCCTATCTGAAGGCAGAGCGTGTCACGCACGTGATCGACGCGACCCACCCTTTCGCCGCCCAGATGAGCCGGAACGCGATTGAGGCCGCTGCGGCCACGGGAATCCCGCTGATCGCCCTCGAACGTGAACCCTGGGCTGCAACTGAAGGCGATCGCTGGACCCATGTCCCGGACCTTGCAGGAGCAGTGGCGGCGCTGGGCGAGACCCCGCGCCGGGTGTTCCTCGCCATCGGGCGGCAGACCCTCGACGCCTTCGCGGGCGCCCCGCAGCACCATTACCTTTTGCGGCTGGTGGACCCGCCGACCGACCCCCTGCCTCTGCCCTATGCCGATGCGGTGATCGCGCGGGGTCCCTTTACAGTCGAGGGTGACCGGGCCTTGTTGCTGGACCACCGCATCGAGGTAATCGTCGCCAAGAATGCAGGCGGCGCGGGAGCCGAGGCGAAGCTGGTGGCGGCACGAGAGCTGGGGCTGCCGGTGATCCTGATCGACCGGCCTACTGTGCCCGAACGACGGGTGGCCCGAACAGTAGCCGAGGTCATGGCCTCGCTGAACGGCTGAGCCGGGGCCAAGACTTTTCGAAAAGTCTTGCAAAATCCTTCGAAGGATTTTGGCCCGGGTCATCGCGCGCTCCTCGGCGAGTAGACGAAACGCCCGACGCGGCGGGTGGCGGAATTGCCGACGATGACAACGGTGCGCATGTCGGCCATCTCGGGCGTGGCTTCGCCAAGAGTGACGGTGATCAAGTGCTGCTCAGGAGTGCTGACAGCACGGGCGAAGGTGATCAGGCGGCCCTCGCCGCATTCCTCGCGGAGGGTCGCCAGGGCTTTCACGAACCCTTCTGGCCGCGATGCGGAGCGGGGGTTGTAGAAGGCCATCGCGAAATCGGCGCGGGCGGCGTGACGGAGGCGGGTTTCGATCACCTCCCAGGGCTTCAGGTTGTCCGACAGGTTGATGCAAGCGAAGTCATGGCCCAGAGGGGCTCCTGCAGCGGCAGCGGCGGCGAGCATGGCGGTGATGCCGGGCAGGACGCGGATGTCGAGCGCCTGCAAGTCCGGGCGATCCTCCAGCGCCTCGAACACGGCGGAGGCCATCGCGAAGACACCGGGGTCGCCGGAGGAGACGACTACGACCTTGCGGCCTTGGGCGGCCATCTCCAGCGCGCCGCGGGCACGGTCAAGCTCAACCCGGTTGTCGGAGGGGTGGAGCGTCAGGCCTTCACGTGGCGCGACGCGGGCGACGTAGGGGATGTAGCCGACGACGTCGGTGGCCTCGGCCAAGGCGGTGGTCACCTCCGGCGTGATCAGCCGGTCATCCCCCGGCCCGAGACCCGCGATGGCAAGCCAGCCCCGATCCGGCGTCCCGGTCATTCCAGGATCTCCGGGCGGCGGCCGTGGCCGTGGACGAGGACGATGGCGAAGTAGGGGCAATCGGTAGGATCGACCTCGGCGAGCCGGGCGACACGCTGGTTGGGCATGGTGCCGCGTTCCACGAGCCAGGCTTGGTCTAGCCTGCCGGTACGTTCCAAGGCGCGGCGGACGCGGGAAAGGTTGCGGCCGGTCTTCATGATGACCAAAGCGTCGGCCTGTTCCATGTGGCGGACGAGGACGTCCTCGGGCAGCGTTGCCATGAGGACCGTCAGCACGTCATCCCCCCAGGTGATCGGCGTGTCTGTGGCGTTCCAGCAGCCGGTCATGCCGGTCATGCCGGGGATGACCTCGACCGGCACGCGGCCCTGCAGGCGGGAATGGAGGTGCATGAAGCTGCCATAGAAGAACGGGTCGCCTTCGCAGAGGACGACGACGTCTTCGGTCTGCGATAGCGCCGCAAGCCGGTTTGCCCAGTCGTCGTAGAAATGCGCCAAAGCGTCGATGTAGCCGGAGCTGTCGAAAGGGAGTTCCGTTGTGACCGGGTACTCCATCGGGTATTCGATGGCTGCCGGGTTCAGCATGCCTTCGACGATCCGGCGGGCCTGACCGGCGCGGCCTTCCTTGCGGAAGTAGGCGACGTGCTTGGCTTGTCCGATGGTGCGGGCGGCCTTGAGGCTCATCAGGTCCGGGTCGCCGGGGCCGAGGCCCGCGCAGATGACGCGTCCCATGGTCATTCCTTCCGGGAGGCGAGGGCGTTGACCGCCGCGACGGTGATCGCCGACCCGCCAAGGCGGCCCTTCACGATGACGCTTGGTGCCGGAGGGGCCTCCATCAAAGCGTCCTTGGATTCGGCGGCGCCGACGAAGCCCACGGGGCAGCCGATGATCGCGACGGGGCGGGGGCAGGTTGGGTCCTCCAGCATGTTGAGGAGGTGGAAGAGCGCGGTGGGTGCGTTGCCGATGGCGACCACGGCTCCGGCCAGGTGCGGGCGCCAGAGTTCCAGGGCGGCGGCGGAGCGGGTGTTGGCCATCTCTTTCGCCAGCGGCGGGACCTTGGGGTCGTGCAGGGTGCAGATGACCTCGTTGTTCTTGGGCAGACGGGCGCGGGTGATGCCCTCGCTGACCATGCGCGCATCGCAGAGGATCGGCGCGCCATCTTCCAGCGCGGCCCGGGCGGCGATGGCCATGCCGGGGGTGAAGTGGATGTGGGGTGCAAGCTCCACCATCCCGGCGGCGTGGATCATGCGGACGGCAACGATCTCTTCCTCGGGCGTGAAGCGGGCGAGGTCGGCCTCGGCCCGGATCATGGCGAAGCTTTGGACGTAGATCGCGGCGCCATCGGTTTCATAGGTGTGGGGCATTCGGGGCCTTCAGGTGGTCGAGGATCGCCAGCGGCGAGAGGTTGCGCAGGCTGGGCGTATCGTGGGCGGTGCCATTGCGGATCAGGTCGTAGCCCTGGCCGGTGGCGGTGAGGGTGGTCTCGGCCGGGCCGGGATGGGCGCAGCCTTTGGGGCAGCCGGAGATGTGGAGGGTTTGTGCGGTTGGCAGGCGCAGGGCGAGGTGTCTCGCAAGCTGCCGCGTGTCGCCGAGGGCCTGCGGGCAGGCGGGCGCTCCTGTGCAGGCGGTGATGCGGAGGATTGGATCGGTCGGGTCGGTGATGAGGCCGGGGATTGTCGGCAGGGTCGTCGCGCCGACGAGGAGGAGCATGCGCCAGGGGGTGGGGCGGAGTTCGTGGCCAAGGTCTGCGAAGGCGTGGAGCGTCTCGGCGCGCATCTGGCCGAAGGCGAGAGCGGCGAGGGCTCCATCCGGGTGGAGGCCGGGGATTGGGGTGGGGAGCGGCTCGGCAGGGGCAAGGGTGCAGTTTGGCGGAATGGTGCCCTTGGCGATCAGGGCGGCCATGCGGCCGCGGCCATTGGTGATGCCGCCGTTTGCGACGAACCAGTTGGCCATCGCGATGGCATCCGTGGCGAGGTCGGTGACGGGTTGGCCGAGCGGGTGGCCGTCGGGGCGGAGGATCAGACGGCCGTCGGCGCTGCGCTCGATACGGATGTCGGCGGAGGCCTGCGTCAGGACCGGACGGGTGCTGGTGTCGAGAGCGAAGCCGAACTTGCCGGGGAGAGGGGGCATCCGGGTGAGGGCGGCAGTGAGGGTCGTGGCGAGTCTGGTGGTGTCGGCGTCTCGGAAGGGTGTGACGATGAGATTGCGGAGGGTCTCGGTCTCGATGTCCGGATCGATCAGGCCTTGGGCGCGGAGGTCCTCGATGAGTTGGGGGTGGGAGGCTTCTGTCACGCCGCGGAG
>JBJTSJ010000111.1:0-2635 GCA_046076605.1 Tabrizicola sp. | reverse complement strand
CTCTTTGCGGCCCGCAGGGCCCCGCGCACGAAGGGCGCGGCAGGGGTCTCGGTTTGGGGGTGCGCTCACATCGCGTCAGCGATGCGAAGGCGCGCAGCGCCGGGCGCACACCACAAGCCGGGTGTGACCGTCGAGTGCCCGGCGCGCGCTTCGGAGCCCGCCTGATCCCTGCCTGTGGAGTCTTGGGTCGATTCGTGTCCCCCTCAATACCCCCACTCCTCATGCCTCACCGGCAAGCTGTTGAGCCTTCTCCTCAACTGCTGCCAATGCGGCAAGTACAAGTCCATCAGCGCAGCAAAGCGCGCGTTGTGCGTCGGCTCCAGCAGATGCAGCAGTTCATGCACCACGATGTACTCCAGGCACTCGGGTGGCTTTTTGGCCAGGTCGGTGTTCAGGCGGATGTAGCCTGACGCGGGCGTGCAACTGCCCCACTTGGTCTTCATGCGCTGCACGAAGACGCGGTTCGCCTTCACGCTCAACAGGGGCTGCCACTTGTCGAGCAGGGCCGGCACCGCATCGCGCACCTGCTGCCGGTACCAGGCGTCCAGCACCGCTTCGCAACGGGCCTGATCCGCATCCGGGCGCACCTGCAGGTGCAGCTTCCTTGGGTTCAGGCTGACCACGGGTGCGGCGTCGGCGTGCGTGATCTCCAGAAGGTAGCGCTTACCCCACACGTAGTGACTTTCCTTGTTCAGGAACTCGCGGGGGGTCTCCCGCTCCTGGGCCTGCAGCTTGCGCTGCTGTGAACGAATCCAGCCCAGTTTCGACACCACAAACAGGCGGATGGTGTCCAGCGGCATGCTCTGGGGCGCAGCGACGCGCACCTTGCCTGCTGGGGGCAGCACGCTGAGGTGCACGTGCTTGATGGCCTTGCGCGTGACCTCCGCGTGCAGCCCGCCCAGGTCGAGCACGTCCCGCACGTCCCGCACGGGTCAATACTCCTTCTGCGCGAAGACGATGGGGAACAGGCGGTTCACTTCGTTGATGTCCTGCAGCACATCAAACATTGCCTGCTTGACTATCCGCTCCCTCGCCACCACCCCACGCCAGGCATCCTGCCGCCCGGTCTTGATGGCGGCATCCAGCTTCAGGGCCAGGTCCAACGCCACCGACGTGCCTTCGAAAGGCACCTCAGGCTCCCGCGTCGCATCGGCGGCCAGGTGGTCCTTCAGGTTGTTGTACAGGGCCAGCTGGCCGGCCGTCTTCAACTGCACGGGCGTGTCCTCGGCCTTGCCGGCGCTCACCTTCTGAGCCACCTCGGCGATACGGGCCAGGTAGTCTTCGTACGCGATGGCCTTTTCCTTGCGCAGCCGGATGATCTCGTCCAGCAAAGCCGACATCTTGGCGAAGTAGGCCGGGTCGGTCAGCTGCTCTTTCAGGATCTTGCTGCGGACGTTGTTCTCGATCGTCTCGGCGATGGACTCTTTGTTGCCCTTCATGTCGGCCAGGCGCTCGGCAATCGCGCCGGCGATGCCGGTCTTGACGATCAGGTCCAGCAGGCCGATGCCGTCGAAGGGCGAAATCTTCCGCGGGGCCTGGGCCTCGATGTACGTGTCGATGAGGTGGCGCATGTCCGCCTCGTAGGGCTTGAGGTCCAGCGTCTCGCCCGCGGCTTTGCGGATGATCTCGCGCAGGTTCAGGTAGTGCTTTTGCAGCGCCTTCAGGTGGTCGATCTGCGCGGGCGTGTAGCCCGCCGCCTCCAGCTCGTCAGCCAGGTTGGCATACGCGCGCACCAAGGCCACCACGGCCTTGTATAGCGCCACGCGGTGCGGCTCGCGCGTTTTCAGGTCATCGGCAATCTCGGTGTTGCCGCAGAAGTAATGGATGTACTCCAGGTCGCCCTTGGGTGGCGCCACCGGCTCGCACAGCAGGGCCAGGGCTTCCACGGCGTCGTCCAGGCGTTGGCGGCCGGCTTCCAGCCGGTCCTTGATCAGGATCTCAGGGTTGCCGCCCCCGGTGTTCTGGGCCAGTTCTGCGGTGTAGACCGCAATCGCCTTCTCTACTTTCTTGAACAGGTCCTTGTAGTCGACGATGTAGCCATATTCCTTGTCGTCGCCGTCCAGGCGGTTCGTGCGGCAGATGGCCTGGAACAGGCCATGGTCCTGCATGGACTTGTCGATGTAGAGGTAGGTGCAGGGCGGCGCGTCAAAGCCCGTCAGCAACTTGTCCACCACGATCAGCAGCTTCATCTGCGCGGGCGCCTTGATGAAGCGGTCCTTCGCCTGCTGCTCGTAGGTCTCGGTCTTGGTCTTGCCGTGCTCGGCCACCACGTCTTTCAGCAGCGCGGTGTAGGTGTTGAAGATGAACTGCTTGTCGGTGTCGGTGTTGGCGCCGGTCTCTTCCTTGCTGACGTCCGAGGCCTGCGGGTTGTACGAGGTCACCACCGCGCAGCGGCCCTTGAACACCGTCTTGCCGAACAACACGAAGTACTTGCAGGCCTCGTAGATGCTGGAGGCCACCAGGATGGCGTTACCGCGTTCACTCGACAGCCGGGGCTTCACGGCGAAGTCGAACACGATGTCGGCCACCACGCGGTCCATGCGGGCTCGTGAACTGAGCACGTTCTGCATCGTGCCCCACTGCTTCTTCAGCTCGTCCTTCTGCCAGTTGTTCAGCCCTTTGGTCTTGGCCTCGA
>JBJTSJ010000110.1:0-13426 GCA_046076605.1 Tabrizicola sp. | reverse complement strand
CTTCGCGGCCCGGGGCACCAGATGACAGGCCCGGGAGGCGAGACCCAGGCCGCCGCCCGGTCTTCGGCCCCCGAGGGTGACGTTCCTAGGTCCTGCCCCAGCGCGCCCGCCGCGCCGGGGGCACGGCTTCTGGGGCTGCTCGGGCCGGACGGGCGGGTACACAACCTGAAGTCCGTGATGACGGTCGATGCCGGGTTTCTGGAGGCGGCAGCCGAGGCCGGGCCGGTTGAAGCGCGGATGCGCTTTGCGAGCCGGTGCCAGACCAGCGGCTGCGCGCAGTGGACGGGCAGCCGCTGCGGGGTGATCGACAAGGCGCTGGCGCATATCGAGGCGGCGTTGCCGGTGGAGACAGGGGCTTTGCCACCCTGCACGATCCGGTCGGATTGTCGGTGGTATGCCCAGACCGGGGCCAGGGCCTGCGGGGCCTGTTCGTACATCGTCACCGACCGGCGGGCGCAGCTGGCCGCCGAATAGCATTCGGGCCGGGGTTTACCCCGGCCCGGCGTTCTTACCCGTCGATCCTGATACGCGCGTTCGTCGGGTCGAAGGGGCTGTCCTCGGTCACGACGGCGTCCCACTCTTTCAGCTGGATCTTGACCTTCAGCCTCGTGCCCGGTTCTGCAAGTGCCGCGGGGACATAGCCCATGCCGATCTGTTTGCCGAAGGCCACCGAATAGCCGCCGGAGGTCAGACGTCCGACCTTGATGCCGTCATGGAGGATGGCTTCCTTGCCCCAAGGGTCGGTGTCGGACGGCCCGTCAATCAGGAGCGTGACGCATTTCGCGCGGATGCCGGTGGCCAGCATCTTCTCCTTGCCGCGGAAGTCCTTTGACAGGTCCACGAAACGGTCGAGGGCAGCCTCCAGCGGGGTGGCGTCGCGGCCAAGCTCGTTGCCGAAGGCACGGTAGGATTTTTCCTGACGCAGCCAGTTCTGGGCACGGGCACCGACGCCTTTCAGGCCGTGCTTCTCGCCCACCGACCAGATCAGGTCCCAGAGGTAGCGGCCGAATTCGATCGGGTAGTGGAGTTCCCAGCCAAGCTCTCCGGTATAGGCCACGCGGACGGCGCGGACGGGGCACATGCCCAGTTCGATGTCGCGGTAGGAGAGCCACGGGAAGCGCTTGTTGCCCAGCACGGTGTCAGGGTCGGCGTCCTTGATTATGTCCTTCAGCAGCGCGCGGGCGTTCGGGCCGGCGAGGGCATAGACACCCCACTGGGTGGTGACATCGTGGATGTCGATGTGGCCCTTGCCTTCCGCTATCCAGTCATCGGCGCATTTCTGCAAGAAGTCATAGTCATAGGCCGTCCAGGCCCCAGCGGAGATCAGGTAGTATTCGTCCTGTTTCAGGCGGACGATGGTATACTCCGTCCGCGTGGTGCCGTGGTCGGTCAGCGCATAGGTCAGGTTGATGCGACCCACGTTCGGCAGCTTGTTGCAGGTGAAGTGGTCGAGGAAGGCCGTCGCCCCCGGCCCGCGCACGAGGTGCTTGGTGAAGGCGCTGGCGTCGATGATGCCGACGGTGTTGCGCACCGCCTCGGCCTCGGCCTTGGCGTAGGGCCACCAGGTGCCACGGCGGAACGACCGGCCATTGTGGTCGAAGTCGGCGGGGGCGTCCTTGGGGCCATAGTAGTTCGGGCGCTCCCAGCCGTTCACCTGGCCGAACTGCGCGCCCATGTCCTTTTGCCGGTCATAGGCCGGGGCGGTGCGGAGGGGGCGGCAGGCTTCACGCTCCTCATCCGGGTGGTGCAGGATGAAGACGTGGTCATAGCACTCCTCGTTCTTGCGGGAGGCGTATTCCGTGGTCATCCAGCCGCCAAAGCGCTTGGGGTCGAGGGAGGCCATGTCGATCTCGGCCTCGCGTTGCGTCATCAGTTGGGCGAGGTAGTAGCCGGTGCCGCCCGCGGCGGTGATGCCGAAAGAGAAGCCCTCGGCCAGCCACATATTGCGCAGGCCTGGCGCGGGGCCGACCAGCGGGTTGCCGTCGGGGGTATAGCAGATCGGGCCGTTGTAATCGTCCTTGAGGCCCACGGTTTCCGAAGACGGGATCCGGTGGATGAAGGACATGTACTCCTGCTCGATCCGTTCGAGGTCGAGCGGGAAGAGGTCGGCGCGGAAGCTGTCGGGGACGCCATACTGAAAGCGGGCTGGGGCACCCTTTTCGTAAGGCCCTAGTATCCAGCCGCCGCGTTCTTCGCGGACGTACCACTTGGCGTCAGCGTCCCTTAGGACCGGGTGCTGCGGGTTGGTATTGCGCCATTCGACAAGGGCCGGGTCGGGTTCGGTCACGATGTACTGGTGTTCGACGACAACGGCGGGGGTCTTGATCCCCAGCAGCCGCGCGGTCCGCTGCGCGTGGTTGCCGGTGGCGGTGACGACGTGTTCGGCGGTGATGTCGAATTTTTCGTCGGTGGCGACGAGCATGCCACCGCGCTCTTCAAGGCGGGTGCAGGAGACGATCCATTCCGACCCGGTCCAGCGGTAGCCGTCGACCTGGATCTTACGCTCGATGGTGGCGCCCAGCTGCCGCGCGCCCTTGGCCATCGCCTGGGTCACGTCGGCCGGGTTGATGTAGCCGTCCTGTGGGTGGTAGAGCGCGCCGATCAGGTCCTCGGTCCGGACCAGCGGCCAGCGGTCCTTGATTTCCTTTGGGCTAAGGAATTCGTGGTAGACCCCGGCGGTCTCAGCCACGGAGGAGTAGAGCATGTACTCGTCCATGCGCTGCTGGTGTTGCGCCATCCGTAAGTTGCCGACGACGTAGAAGCCGGGGTTCAGGCCGGTCTCGGCCTCCAGCCCCTTGTAGAAGTCGACCGAGTACTTGTGGATGTGGGTGGTCGCGTAGGACATGTTGAAGAGCGGGAGGAGACCGGCGGCGTGCCAGGTGGAGCCTGCGGTCAACTCGTCGCGTTCGACCAGCATCGTGTCCCAGCCCGCTTTCGCCAGGTGGTAGGCGATGCCGGTTCCGACGGCTCCGCCGCCGACAACAAGGGCTTTGACATGGGTTTTCATGGTCGACTCTCTTGGAAGATGTTTGCCCCTATCTGCCAGACGGGGGCAAAACCGGGCAAGTCCACCCGACCTTTGGCGTCAGAAAACGACATGCTGTCGCTATCGTGCGGTTTCGAGGAAGGCCTTTGCCGTCGCCGCCCATTTCCATGGCTCTTCGGTCGTCGCGTAATGGCCGAGCGCGCTTTGGATTTCCAGGTAGGTGACGTGCGCCCCCGCCGCCCGCAACCGGTCGACCTGGGCGCGGCCAATGGCGGGGGGATACCAGAGGTCGGTATCGGCGGTGACGGTCAGGACGGGCACGCGGATGTGCGACAGGTCCGGGCGGACGTCGAAGCTGGCGGCGGTGCGGTACATCGCGACCAGCGCCCAGGGGTCTGCGATCCTGGCCCAGGCGCGGGCTTCGTCGGCCAGCATCCGGTCCCGGGTCGCGAGGTCCGAAACCGTGACGGCCAGCTTTTCGCGCAGGCCGAAGCCTGTCAGCATTTCCTCGCGGACCTCGGCCAGCGGAGCCACCATCGCCTGGGGCGCAGGGTGGCCGTCGTTCCAGCCGGGCGTCGCGGCAAAGCGGGAAAGCAGCGGCGGGATCGCGGCGGCGAGGTCAAAGCTGTCGTGATCGGCGGTGTCGGTCGCGATGATCCGGGTCATCCGGTCCGGCAGGGTCACCGCCCACTGATAGGCCTGGAACCCGCCCAGCGAACAGCCCGCAACCGCATGCAGCCGCGTGATGCCAAGCGAAACGAGGAGAAGCGCCTGTGCTCGGACGACATCCTCCATGGTGACGGTGGGAAAGCCTTCGCCCCAGGCCGCGCCGGTTGCGGGGTTCATCGATGCAGCGCAGGTCGATCCGTAGAAGGACCCCAGCACGTTCGAGGCCAGCACGAAATAGTGGTCGGTGTCGTAGATCAGGCCCGGGCCGATCTGGGAATGGCCCCAGCCGATCCGGCTGTCGAGCGTCGGGGGATCGGCGGCATGGTGGCTGGAGGTCAACCCATGGGTCACCAGGATCGCGTTGGTGCGGTCGGCGTTCAGGGTTCCCCAGCTTTCCCAGGCGATGTCGATCCGCGGCAGGACGGTGCCGCCGGTCAGGCGAAAGTCGCGGCATTGGAAAACCGGTATGTGGCACCCGCTGGCTGATCCCGGCCAGACTATCAGAAATCACCGGTTCGTGCAGCAGGGCGGTCAGATCGTGAGGCGCGGGCGGTCCGGCCGGATCGGCATCCGTTTTTCTCCGCTTTGCCGCACTGTTGCCCGTTTCTTGGATTTGAACAGCGGCATGGAAAAGGCAGAATCGTTTACATCTTCGCCCGCAACACCCGCCCGTCCGGCGCTGGTGGCGCTGGTAGCAATCGTGTTGTCCTGGCTGGCGGAATATGCGGCCCAGATGGGCTACTACGGCCCGGGGGGAGAGCTGTCGCTCTGGGGCGTGCAGGTCGCTGTTGCGCAAAGCGCGGTGGTGGTGGCCGGGCTGGTGATCGGGCTGGCGCTTGTGGGCCGCATGGACCTGCTGGCGTGGATGGTGACGCTGCTGTTCCTGCTGGTGGCGGTGCTGAACCTGGCGCTGTGGACGCTGTACCGGGAAGCGCCCCAGCTTTACGCGACGCAAGAGCGGGTCGAGGCGATCCGGGCGGTTTCACATCTGGTGCAGATCGCGCTTTTGGTCTGGCTTCTGCGGGCACCGTTGCGGCAATGGCTGCGGGCGGGGCTGGTGATGGCGGTGGTGTTCCTGGGGACGAAGGAGGTCGCGCTGCGCTGGTTCAGTGTGGACGAGCTTTATGTCTTCCCCGTTGCGGTGGCGTCAGACGAATACATCGTGGTCGATGTCGAGGCGCTGTATGCCGCGCAGGATCGGCTGATGGGCGAACAGGTAGAGGGTCTTGCGCCACAGGTGCCCGGACAGACGGATGTCTTTGCCCTGGCGCTGGGCGGGACCGAGGATCAATCGGTGTTCCTGACGGAGGTGGAGAGTGTCTCGGCCATCCTGGATGCGCAGTATGGCTCGGGCGGACGGACGCTGAAGCTGGCCAACAGCCACGACCATCCAACGCGCTATCCGATGGCGAACCGGGAGAACCTGGCCCGCGCGCTGAAGGAGATCGGCGCACGGCAGGGGGCGGAGGACCTGGCCTTCCTGTTCCTGACCTCGCACGGGAAGGAGGACCTGTTCTCGCTGCAGTTCTATGCGGCGGGGACGAAGGACCTGACGGCGGCGGAGTTTGCCGAAATGCTGGACGACAGCGGCATCGGCCCGGCGGTGATCGTCGTCTCGGCCTGCCATTCGGGGTCGTTCATCGACGACATCGAGGCGCCGGACCGGCTGGTCATCACGGCGGCGCGGGGCGACCGGACGTCTTTCGGCTGCCGGGATGGGGCAGAGTGGACGGAGTTCGGCGAGTCTTTCTTCGACAGGGCGCTGCGGGCCGACCCTGACCCGCGCAAGGCGTTTCCTGTGGCGATCGAGGATGTGGCGCGGAAAGAGGCGGTGGATGGGCTGACGCCAAGCCAGCCGCAGATCAGCGAAGGGGCCGAGATCGGCGCCGTGCTCGATCAGGTGCTGGCGCGCTGAAGGGCCGCTCATCGTGCGCCTTCGGCTTCTCTTCGCTGGGGCCGCGCTACCGACGAGGAGACGAAGTCGAACGAGGAGGGGTCCCTTGCCGTTCCGCCGGTTCTCTCGCAAGGTTGGCGCGGAGCATGAGGAGCGCGCCAGATGACCCGTTTCAACCAACCCCTCGGCGGCAACGAGATGCCGCGCTTTGGCGGACCGGCGACGATGATGCGGTTGCCGGCGGCGCGTTCGGCCAAGGGGCTGGATGCGGGTTTCATCGGGATTCCGATGGATCACGGGACCTCGAACCGGCCAGGCACGCGGCTGGGGCCCCGGCAGATCCGGGACGAAAGCCGGATGATCCGGCCTTACAACATGGCGACAGGGGCGGCACCTTTCGAGCATCTGCAGGTCGCGGACCTGGGCGATGTGGCGATCAACACCTTCGACCTGAAGAAAACGGTGGACATCATCACCGCGCATTACCGCGGGGTGCTGGCCGAAGGCGTGATCCCTCTGACCCTGGGGGGGGACCATACCCTGACCTGGCCGATCCTGCGCGCGATCAAGGAAAAGCACGGACCCGTCGCGCTGATCCATGTCGACGCCCATGCCGACATCAACGACACGATGTTCGGCGAGACGGTCGCGCATGGCTGCCCCTTCCGCCGGGCGTGGGAGGATGGCTGCCTGCAGAACGACAAGGTCTTCCAGATCGGCCTGCGCGCGACGGGCTATGCGGCGGACGACTTCAACTGGGGCCGCGACAAGGGCTGGAAGGTGGTGCAGGCCGAGGAGTGCTGGCACAAGTCGCTGACGCCGCTGATGAAAATCGTGCGGGACCGGATCGGCGATGCGCCTGTCTATCTGACCTATGACATCGACAGCCTGGATTCGGCCTTTGCGCCGGGCACGGGCACGGTGGAACCGGGCGGGTTGTCGACCTGGCAGGGGCTGGAGATCATCCGGGGTTGCGCGGGGCTGAACCTGGTCGGCTGTGACCTTGTGGAGGTCTCGCCACCCTACGACCCGTCCGGCAACACTGCGCTGATCGCGGCCAATTTCCTTTACGAGATGCTGTGCGTCCTGCCCGGCGTGCCGCAGAACCCGTCGCGGTTTTCGGGACTGACCTTCTAGATCAGTCCGAAGCGCCCCCAACCGCACAGATCTTTCTGCCGCCTTCGGTCTTGCAGCTGCCGACCCCCACCTCGATCTTGGCGGTATTCGCGCCGCCAGACGGTCTTGCCGTGCCCGAGGCGGATTTCATTTCGGTCTTGCCAAGCTCTTCGGCGATGGCACCGTACAGCGCTGCGGAATGCGCGGCGGCGGCAGCGCTGTCGCCGGACTTGGCGGCTTCCAAGAGAGCTGCTTGATGCGCCTTCCGCTCTTCCTCGGACAGTTCGGGGTTGACTTCGGCAGCCTCTGGCTCGCCTCCCCCGAGGATCGCTTGCTGCAAAGCGGCAAGAATCGACACGTCGCCGGACGTCGTCGCGACCTCGGCACTTTCTTCGGCGACGGCTGCGATGCGACCGGCTTCCTCGCGGCTGGCCTTGTCGGCCTCGCGCGCGGCGCGGTCGGACAGATAGATTTCGCGGTCGGCATCTTCCAGCGCCGAGACAAGCACAATGACCGGCACCTTGCCCAGACCCTCGACCTTGTCGATCACGCTGGCGTTCATCGCTTCGACATGCAGGGTTTCGAAGAAGGTCAGCAGTTCTGCATCCTTCATCCGTTTCGGGGCCAGCACGCGCAGGTGGATCTGAGCCCCGACATCGGCCAGGAACAGGCGGCCGCGGAACCCTTCGGGCAGAAGGTCTTCGGTCACGTCCAGACCGCGGACAGTCATGAATTCCGTCCCGCGGAACTGCGCGGATCTTTCCTGCAGGTCCTGCCGCTGCTGCAAGGCGGTTGGGCCGGTGAAAATCTGGTTCGGGTAGCGCACGGCACGGATCAGCAGGGTTCGGTCGCCTTTTTCGTAGGCAAGCGTGGCGGTTTCGGTGCCTTCGCCCGCATCGGCCGACACCATTTCCTCAAGCACCTTTACGGCAGTGCTGTCGGCCTTGTCGCTGGACTTGGGCAGGAAGGCCTGAACATCGTCGGCCGCGACGGCACGGACCTTCCAGCCTTCGGGCGGTCTTGGCAGCATGTCGGCGAGCTTCGTCGGCAAGCCGCTGGCACTGGCCGCGCCGGTCAATCCGGCGATGCGTCCAGACAGGCCGGAAAGATATTCGGGGAAGGTCAGACTTTCGGCCCCGTCGCCCCCGGCAAGGCGCGCCGACATCTTGAAGTCGTAGAACATGTAGCCGCCCGACATGATGCCGAGGAGCAGAAATGTGCCGAGAATCCGTATCACGAGTCAGTCCTTCGTTGCCCGTAGCCCGGGCATAGCCGGGAATTTTGGCAAGCTTCGGGCAGGTCGGAAGAAAATTGCATCTAGACCGGACGCCGCACCGAGGAAAGTGCGAAGAGAAGCGCAGCGACCACGATGATCGACGGGCCGGTCGGGGTATCTTGCCAAAGCGAGAGCCCGAGGCCCCCAAGGCCTGACACCGCCCCGATGATGATTGCCAGCAGGGCCATCGCCTCGGGGGTGCGGGACAGGCTGCGCGCGGTGGCGGCCGGAATGATCAGCATTGCGGCGATCAGGAGGGCACCGACGATCTTCAGCGCGACGGCGACAACAAGGGCGAGGGCCACGACCAGGATCAGCCTTTCGCGGTCGGGACGGATGCCCGCGGCATGGGCCAGGTCTTCGCTGAGGGTCGTGGTCAGAAGCTGCTGCCAGCGCCAGGCCAAGAGCGCCAGGACCGCCAGCGCCCCCAGCCAGACCAGGGCCAGCTCGGACCGGGACACGGCCAGGATGTCGCCGAAGAGATAGCTCGACAGGTCGGTCCGGACCGCCGGAAAGAAGCTGATCGCGACCAGCCCGAAGGCGAGGGCGGAATGGGCAAGGACCCCCAGCGTCGTGTCCATTGCCCAGCCCCGCGCCGACAGCCCGGCAACAGTGATGGCCATGGCCAGCGCGACGGTCAGGGTACCAAGTCCGATGGGCAGGTCGGTTGCCAGTGCCAGCGCCACGCCCAGCACGGCGGCATGGGCAGTGGCGTCGCCGAAATAGGCCATGCGCCGCCAGATGACGAAAGACCCCAGCGGGCCGGTGGCAAGGGACAGGCCGACGGCGGCAAGGCCCGCACGGACGAGGAAATCGTCAAGCATGGTCATGCTCATGCTTGCGGTGGGCATGACCGTGGGCATCGTGGCCGTGGTGATCGTGATGGTGGTGCACCGGGCCGTCGTCGTGACCGTGGTCATGTTCGTGACGGTACAGCGCCAGCGCGCCTTGCGTGCCAAGGCCGAACAGCGCTCGGTACTCCGGCGCGGTCGAGACGACGCGCGGCGTGCCTTCGCAGCAGATATGGCCGTTCAAACAGATCACCCGGTCGCTTGCCGCCATGACCACATGCAGATCGTGGCTGATCATCAGCACGGCTGCCCCGGTCTGGTTCCTGACCTCTTCAATAAGCTGATAGAACGCCGCTTCGCCGGGCTGGTCGAGCCCCTGGGTCGGTTCGTCCAGCATCAGAAGGTGCGGGTCGCCCAAAAGCGCGCGGGCCAGAAGGACGCGCTGCTGCTGCCCGCCCGACAGATCGGTCATCTGGTCAGTGCCATGGCCAGCCATGCCGACGCGAGCCAATGCTTCGGTTGCGGCCTGGTCGGTCACCCGGACCGGCAGCGACAGGAAGCGGCGAACGGTCATCGGCATGGTCCGGTCGATCATCAGACGCTGCGGGACATAGCCGATGCGCAGACCCTGGCCTCGGGTGATCGTGCCTTCGGCGACCGGCACGATGCCCAAGAGGGCACGCAGCAGCGTCGACTTGCCCGATCCGTTCGGGCCGAGGATGGTCACGATCTCGCCCTTTGCGACCGACAGGCTGATGTCGTGCAGAACCTCGTCAGCGCCGAAGCGGACGCAGACATGGGTTGCGGAAATCAGGGTCATGCGCTGTGGTCCCTGCAGGCCGGGCAGATGCCCAAGGCCTCGATGGTGGTGCGTTCGATGTGAAAACCGGCTCGGGCGGCTTCGGCGTCCAATGCGCTGCGGGCGGTCGAGGCTTCGGCCTCGGCGACCACGTGGCAGGTGCGGCAGATCAGGGAGGCGGGGGCGTGCTCTTCGCCCATATGGGCGCAGGCGGTGAAGGCGTTCAGGCGCTGGATGCGGTGGGCAAGACCTTGATCGACAAGGAATTCCAGCGCGCGATAGGCGACGGGGGGCTGGTTTCCGAAGCCGTCCTTCGCAAGGCGCGCGAGGACGTCGTAGGCGCCAAGTGCCTTGTGTTCCTCCAGCAGGATCTCCAGCACCCGGCGGCGGACGGGGGTCAGGCGCGCACCTGTGGCGGCGGTCAGCGCCTCGGCCCGGTGGAGCGCGTCGTCGGCGCAATGGGCGTGGTCATGGGCCGCAAATGCGAGGTCAGGCGCCGCGCAGCCGGGGCAGTCGTGGGGATCGGGCATCGCCGCTCTTGACCTGTTATGATATTAAATACATAGACATGGCGACCCGGAAAGGAAGCCGTTCGATGCGTTATATCATTACTCTCCTTGCGACCGCCACCCCTGCGCTGGCCGAGGTGCCGAAGGTGGTGACGGACATCCCGCCGGTCCATGCGCTGGTGGCGCAGGTGATGGGGGATTTGGGCCAGCCGGAGCTGCTGCTGGCGAAGGGCGCGGATGAGCATGACTTCCAGCTGAAGCCCAGCCAGGCGGGGGCGGTGGCGGATGCCGACCTGGTGGTATGGATCGGGCCGGAGCTGACCCCTTGGCTGGACGGCGCGATGGACAGCCGCCCCGAGGGTGCGGCGGCGCTGGCTTTGCTGGATGCGGATGGGACGATGCGGCGGGCCTATGGCGCGGCGAAGGGCGACGACCACGGGCATGAGGATCACGCGGAGGAAGGGCATTCCGAGGATGGCCACGCCGAAGACGGCCACGACGGGCACGACCACGGGTCCGAGGACCCGCATGCCTGGCTCGACCCCAGCAATGCGCAGGTCTGGCTGGGGCTGATTGCGGCAGAGTTAGGCAAGGTGGACCCGGAGAATGCGGCGGCCTATGCGGCGAATGCCGCGACGGCCGGGCAGGAAATCGCGGCGCTGGATGCGGAACTGGCCGCGATGCTGGCCCCGGTGAAGGACAAGCCCTTCGTCACCTTCCACGATGCCTATGGCTATTTCGTCGACCACTTCGGGCTGACCTTCGCGGGTAGCATTGCGCTGGGCGATGCCTCCTCGCCCGGGGCGGCGCGGCTGGCGGAGCTGCGGGGGGAGCTGGAGGCAGGCGGGGTGGTCTGCCTGTTCCCCGAGGTGCAGCACGACCCGGGCCTGGTGGAGCAGTTGGCGGAAGGGACCGACGTGAAGATCGGCGGGGCGCTGGACCCGGTGGGATCGTCGCTGGAGGCGGGGCCGGGGGCCTATGCGGCGCTGTTGGGCGGGATCGCGCGGACAATTGCCGATTGCGCGGGTGGGTGATGTCCACGCAGGACAGACCTTTGGATCTTCGGGAAATCAAGGGGTTGGCTGGGGTCGTTAACGATCTGGCAAGGTAAGGTGGGCGTGTCGCCCACCCTACTCTTGCGCCAGGGTGAGGAGCCTTGCGCAGTCGACATGCGCGGCAAGGTGGCCGGCGAGCGTGTCGAGCGTGTCCTCGACCGTCCGGTCGTAACTTTGGCTCCCCGGTGTCGCGCCGAGGCTGGCAAGGAAGGCGCGGCGGAAGACGTCTTCGGTGAACATGCCGTGGAGGTAGCTGCCCATCACCCGGCCATCGGCGCGGATGGCGCCTTCGGGTTGGCCGTTCACGGTGAACATCGGCTGCGTGCGGTCGGGGCCGTCCGTGCGGCCGAGGTGGATTTCGTAGCCTTTGACGCGGGTTCTGGAGGCGGGATGGAAGGCTTCGGTTTCCCTCACGCGCTTGTCGGGGGTCATGGTGGTGGTGAGGTCCAATAGGCCGAGGCCGGGGACTGAGCCCGGTTTGCCCTCGATGCCCTCGGGATCGGTGATTTCGCGCCCCAGCATCTGGTAGCCGCCGCAGAGGCCGAGGACCCTTGCGCCACGGCGCAGGGCGGCGGCAAGGTCGATGTCCCAGCCTTGCGCGCGGAAGTGGGCGAGGTCGGCGATGGTGGCCTTGGAGCCGGGGAGGATGATGAGGTCGGCCTCGACCGGCAGGGGTTGGCCGGGTTTGATGATCCGGAGGGTGACGCCCGGTTCCTGGGCCAGGGGGTCGAGGTCGTCGAAATTGGCGATTCGGTTGAGGTGGGGGACGGCGATCAGGAAGTCTCCGCTTCCCCTTGTGCCCCCCAGATCGGCGGCGTCTTCGGCGGGGAGTTTGTGGGCGTCGGCGAACCAGGGGATGACGCCGAGTCCATGCCAGCCGGTGCGGTCCGAAATCAGGTGGTAGCCGTCGTCGAACAGGCGCGGGTCGCCGCGGAACTTGTTGATGAGGAAGCCGCGGATCATCGCGGCGTCTTGCGGGTCCAGCACGGTTTGCGTGCCGACGAGTTGCGCGATGACGCCGCCGCGGTCGATGTCTCCGGTCAGGATCACGGGGACGTCGGCGGCGCGGGCGAAGCCCATGTTGGCGATGTCGTTCGCGCGCAGGTTCACCTCGGCCGGGCTGCCGGCGCCTTCGACGATGACGAGGTCGGCTTGGGCCTGCAGGCGGTTGAAGCTGTCGAGGACGGGGGCCATGAGCTGCGGTTTGAGGGCGGCGTAGTCCTTTGCGCGGACGGTGGTCAGGCGCTTACCCTGGACGATGACCTGCGCTCCGGTTTCGGATTCCGGCTTCAGGAGGACGGGGTTCATGTCGACATGGGGGGCGACACCGCAGGCGCGGGCCTGCAGGGCCTGGGCGCGGCCGATTTCTCCGCCTTGGGCGACGGCGGCGTTGTTCGACATGTTCTGCGGCTTGAAGGGGCGGACGGTCAGGCCCTGGCGGGTGTAGTGGCGGCAGAGGCCCGCGACCAGCATCGACTTGCCGACGTTGGACCCCGCGCCCTGGATCATGATCCTCATGACCTGCGGGCCATCAGCCAGAGGAAGAAGACGCCCCCGACAAGGCCGGTGACGACGCCGATCGGCATGTCCTCGGGCGCCATGACCACGCGGGCTACGGTGTCGGCAGCGACGAGGAAGATGGCCCCGAGAAGGGCGGAGAGGGGCAGGACCCGGGCGTTGTCGCCGCCGACGGCAAAGCGGACGAGGTGGGGCATCATCAGGCCGACAAAGCCGATGAGGCCGGAGAAGGCGACCATCACGCCGGTGATGAGGGCGCCTGCGACGAAGACCGACAGGCGGAAGCGGGCAACGGGGATGCCGAGGGAGGCGGCGGTTTCATCCCCTAGGGACATGGCGTTGAGTGCACTGCTTTGCGACCACAGCCAAAGGCCTGCGGGGAGAAGGACGGCGAGGGGGTAGAGGAGGTGGCTCCACTGCGCGAGGCCGAGGCCGCCGAGCATCCAGAAGACGACGGTGTGGGTGGCCTTGGGGTCGCCGAGGAAGATCAACACGTTGGCCCCGGCCATGATGATGAAGCTGACGGCGACACCAGCGAGGACCAGGCGGTCGGCGCTGGTGGCCTGGGTGACGCGGGCGATCATCAGGACGAGGAGCGTGGCGGCGAGGGCCCCACCGAAGGCCATGAGGGGGACGGTGAGGAGGCCGAGAAAGAGGCCGGTGTGAAGGAGGGCGGCGATTGCTCCGAACGCTCCGCCCGAGGAGATGCCGAGGAGGTGGGGGTCGGCGAGGGGGTTTCTTGTCACCGACTGCAACGCCGCCCCGGTGATCCCGAGGCCCGCGCCAACGAGAGCGGCGAGGAGGGCGCGGGGG
>JBJTSJ010000109.1:0-3609 GCA_046076605.1 Tabrizicola sp. | reverse complement strand
CCGGTAGAGGCGGTGGCCCGGCTGGACGCCGGTGACGATGGTGGGGGCCATGCAGGTGCCGCCGGTTTCGGTGAGAATCTGCGTGCCGCCCGTGACGATGGTGCCGCCTTCGTGGGCTGCGTCGGCGATGAAGCCGAGGTTGCCTTCAAGTTGCTGGGGGGAGTTGACCGCGCCGATCTGGGTGGCAAGCGACAGGGGGTTGCCGACGGTCATCTTTGCGGTCGCCTCGGCCAAGGCTTCGACGAAGGCGTCGTGGACCGAAGCTTCGACCAGAAGGCGGGAGCCAGCGACGCAGACCTGGCCTGCGTTGCGGAAGATGGCGCCGGCGGCGGCTTTGGCGGCAAGGGCAAGGTCGGGGGCGTCGGCGAAGACCACGTTCGGGGATTTGCCGCCAAGCTCAAGGTAGCAGCGCTTGAGGTTGGATTGGGCGGCGTATTGCAAGAGGCGGCGGCCCGTGGCGCCGGAGCCGGTGAAGACGAGGACGTCGACCTCGGGGGAGAGGGAGAGGGCCTCACCCGTGATCCGGCCGGGGCCGGTGACGACGTTGAAGACGCCGGGGGGCACCCCTGCCTCAAGCGCCAGTTCGGCGAGGCGGAGGAGGGAGAGCGAGGCGGTCTCAGCCGGTTTCAGGACGACGGAATTGCCGGTGGCTAGCGCGGGCGCGATCTTCCACGCGCCGATCATCAGGGGGAAGTTCCAGGGCACGATGGCACCGACGACGCCAACGGCTTCGCGGTGGATCAGGGCAAGGGTGCCAGGGGCAGTGGGGGCAATCTCACCGTAGATCTTGTCGAGGGCTTCGGCGTAGTAGCGGAAAGTGGCGGCGGCCGAGCCGGGTTCGGCCTTGAGGGCCATCGAAATCTCAGTCCCGTTGTCACGAACGCCGAGAACGGCGAGTTCGAGGCGGTGTTTCTCGATCAGGTCGGCCAGCCGGTGGAGGATGGCCTTGCGGGCGGCGGGGGCGAGGTTGCGCCAGCGGCCATCTTCGAACGCCGCACGGGCGGAAGCGCAAGCGCGGGTGACGTCGGCGGCATTGGCGCTGGCAAGGGTCGTCAGGGGGCGGCCGTCGATGGGAGAGTGGACCTCGGTCCGGTCCCCTTGGCCATCCTGCCACTTTCCGTCGATCAGAAGGTTGCCTGCGGCGACGGGCAATGCGGCAATTCGGTCGATGGCGGCTTGATCGACGGTCATGGGGTGGCTCCTTCGCCGGTCTTGCGGGCTTTCAGCCAGGCGCGGAGACTGAAGAAGATCAACAGCGCCATGGCCGCAACCATGATGGCCGAGATGGGCCGGGTCACGAAGATCGTCAGATCGCCATTGGCCCCGCCCAGGGCCTGCCGCAGCCGGTTCTCGAGGATCGGCCCCAGCACCACGCCCAGAAGGATCGGCGTCAGCGGCCAGCGGTGCGTGCGCAGGACATAACCCAGAACCGCGAAGACCATGGCGATGCCGACATCCGAGAAGTTGTAGTTCGAGGCATAGGTCCCGATCAGGGACAGCGTCAGGATCGCGACGCCAAGGAAACGCTTGTTGATGAGGGCCGCCTTCGCGATGGTGTTGGTGGCAAGGAGGAGGAAGAGGATGATGACGAAGTTCATCATCAGAAGCGTCCAGTACAGGCCGGACACAAACTCGGGCCGGTTCACGAAAAGGTCGGGGCCGGGGATGACGTTGTGGACAAGGAAGACCGCCAGCATCATCGCCGTCAGCTCCTCGCCCGGGATGCCAAGGGCCAGCATCGGGATCAAGGCGGCGGGCGGGACGGAGTTGTTGGTCGCCTCGGACACGATGATCCCTTCCGGCGCGCCTTTGCCGAAGAGATGGCCTTCCTTCGAAAAGCGCTTGGCCCAGACGTAGTTCACTTGCTGGCCAAGGAATTCGCCGACACCCGGCATGATGCCGCAAAGAATACCGAAGGCGGATGAGCCGAAAAGGGTAAGCTTGTAGCGGAAAATCTCCATGAAGCCCTGGAAGAAATGGCCGGTCAGCTGGACGACGCGGGGCTTTTCATCGCGGGCGGTCAGTTGAACCAGCGCCTCGGACATGGCGAAAAGGCCGATGACCAGCGGGACAAGGGGGATGCCGCCGTTGAGGGCGAGGAAGCCGAAGGAGTAGCGTTGGGTGGAATAGGCGGTCTCGATGCCCACGGTGGCCAGAAACAGGCCGAAGGCCAGCGCCGCCGTGGCCGCAACCCGTTTGCCGGTGTTGCCGACGATGACAAGGACAAGCGCGGCCATGGCCAGCATCGCAAACTCGGCGCTGCCGAAGTTGCGGGCGACTTTGGCGAGGGGCAGGGTCAACAGCATCAGCGCCAGCACGGCCAGCACGCCGCCGACAAAGCTGCTGGAATAGGCCAGCGACATGGCGCGGCGTGCCTCCCCCCTATCCACGAAGGGTTTGGCTTCCAGCGCGGTCAGGACGGCGACAGGGCTGCCGGGGGTGTTGATCATCACGGCCGGGATCGCGCTGCCATAGGCGGCACCGCAATAGACGCCCAGAAGCAGGGTCATCCCGTTCAGCGGGTCCATCCCGAAGGTGGTGGGCAAAAGGATCGAGATGGTGACAGCCGCCCCCGCGCCGGGGATGGCACCGACGATGACGCCAAGGATGGCGCCGATGCACATCGTCAGGAAGACCCAAGGGTCTGCGAGTTGCTGAAGGCCGATCCAGAGAAATTCCATCTTCGCATCAGAACCAGCGGATCAGGGCGGTGCGGATGGCACCGGGGAAAAGCTCATAGAACTCGGGCGCGGGCATCCAGACGCCAAGACCCATGCGAAAGACGCCGATCATGAAGACCACAAGGGCAAGGCCGGCCAACTGCCAGCGCGGCGCAGTCAGGCCGACGCGCCACAATAGGAACAACACGAAGACCAGTGTCGAGGGGAAATAGCCCAGATGCTGGATCGCGTAGATGTAGATGGCGTAGTAGCCAAGATACTCCAGCGGGCGCAGCCAGCCGAGAAGCAGGGCGCGGCCCTCGGCCTTTTCAGCCGCCGTCAGGGGGTTGGCGCGAAGATCGGCGGCTTCTTCCCAAAGTGTGATCAGGTTGGCAAGGACCAGAAGACCAAGGGCAATGCCCGGCATCAGCCAGGGTTGCGTCCACCAGCCGCCCTTGGCGTTCGACCTGGTCGCAACGCCGATCAGGGCCAGAAGGCCCGATGACAGCACCGCAAAGAGGATGGTCAGGGCAAGGCTTTCCAGCCGGTTCGCCCGTGGTTCCGGTTCTGCCGACATTGAGGCCCCTCGAGTCGAAAGGGGCGGCCCGGGTGGACCGCCCGCTTGGTCCCTTTAATCGGTCACGCCCAGTTTTTCACGCAGGGCCGCAAGGCCGACCATGTCCTTCGCCACCTGCTCGACCGAGGCTGCCTGATCCTGCCAGTAGACCATCGCGCCGGTCGTCTTGGCAATCTCTTGCGCGGCCTAGCTGGCGACAAAGGTCTGGGCGATGGCAGCGATCTTGTCCTTCACCTCTTGTGGCGTGCCCTTCGGGACGAAAAGCCCGTTCCAGAGCGAGGAACCGGCAAGGGCCGGCACCTGCTCGCCCAAGGTCGCGACATCGGGCGTGATCGCTGTCCGGTCGCCAGTGATGGTGGCAAGCACCTTGAT
>JBJTSJ010000108.1:0-3768 GCA_046076605.1 Tabrizicola sp. | reverse complement strand
GTCACAGCTTGGACCTTGACGATAGGGGGAGGATACAAAGATGCGCACCCGTGCAGCCGTGGCGCTACAGGCCGGAAAACCGCTGGAAGTGATGGAAGTGAACCTCGACGGCCCGAAAGAGGGCGAGGTTCTGGTTGAAATCAAGGCGACTGGCATCTGCCACACCGATGAATTCACCCTTTCCGGCGCTGACCCCGAAGGCGCTTTCCCCGCCATACTTGGCCACGAAGGCGCGGGCGTGGTGGTTGAGGTGGGACCGGGCGTCAAATCGTTGAAACCGGGCGACCACGTCATCCCGCTTTACACGCCGGAATGCCGGACCTGCCCTTCCTGCCTGTCGCGCAAGACCAACCTCTGCACCGCAATCCGCGCGACGCAGGGCCAGGGCCTGATGCCCGACGGCACCACGCGCTTTTCCATGCTGGATGGCACGCCGATCTATCACTACATGGGCTGCTCGACCTTCGCCCAGCACACCGTGATGCCAGAGATTGCGCTGGCCAAGGTCCGCGACGACGCGCCCTTCGACAAGATCTGCTACATCGGCTGCGGCGTTACCACCGGCATCGGCGCGGTCCTGAACACCGCCAAAGTGGAACAGGACGCCACCGCCGTGGTCTTCGGCCTGGGCGGCATCGGGCTGAACGTCATCCAGGGCCTCAAGATGGCAGGCGCGCGGATGATCATCGGCGTCGACATCAATGACGACAAGAAGGAATGGGGCGAACGCTTCGGTATGACCCATTTCGTCAACCCGAAGAAATTGGCCGAGGGCACCTCGGTCGTGCAGACCATCGTCGACATGACCAAGACGCCCTTCGACAAGATCGGCGGAGCGGACTATTCGTTCGACTGCACCGGCAACGTCAAGGTGATGCGGGACGCGCTGGAATGCACCCACCGCGGCTGGGGCCAGTCGATCATCATCGGCGTCGCCCCGGCAGGCGCAACCATCGAGACGCGCCCCTTCCAGCTGGTCACCGGGCGGGTCTGGAAAGGCACCGCCTTTGGTGGCGCGCGGGGCCGGACCGATGTGCCGAAGATCGTCGACTGGTACATGGACGGCAAGATCGAGATCGACCCGATGATCACCCACATCCTGCCGCTGGACCGCATCAACGAAGGCTTTGACCTGATGCACGCGGGCAAGTCGATCCGGGCGGTGGTGGTGTACTGATGCTCCGCATCGCCCTGGTCATCTTCGCTCTTGCCGTCCCGGCAAGAGCAGAGGTGCCGGTCTTGTCCTACGAGTTTCCAGAAGAGACTCTTGTCTTTCCGATCGATCTTCTCGTTGGGGCCGAAGCCAACCCCACCTTGAGCGGCGAAATGGGGCTGGTCGCCACGTTCGGTTCCGGTCTGTCTCTGGGTCCGGTGACAGCGCGCAACGTCGGTACGCGACCAATCGTCCGCATCTGCGGCGAAGAAGTGTCACGACCCGTCATCCTCAACGAGATATCTGGAAGCATCGCGCTTATCCCGCTGGACAAACCATCGGATGCGCCACGTCTGGCCGCAATTCTGAACGCCCGTACGTGCCCCGGTTGACCCAAAGAGTGATCGAAGATGTCGGCGACGCCTGCGACTCGGTCCCTCAAGGCCCTCAGGATCGAGTTCACCCTCCACCCCTACGCCTACGATCCCAAGGCCGAAGCGACGGGCCTGCAGGCCGCCACGGCGCTGGGGATTGATCCCGCCGTGATGCTGAAGACCCTCATGGTCGAGATCGACGGCAAGCCCGCCTGCTGCGTCATCCCTTCAGACCGGCAGCTTTCGATGAAAAAGGTCGCCAGCGCCTTTGGCGGCAAATCCGCCGCGATGATGCCGGTGCCAAAGGCGGAAAAGCTGACCGGCTACCATGTCGGCGGCATCTCGCCCTTCGGGCAGAAGCGACTGGTCCCGACCGCGCTTGAGGCCACCGCTTGCACCGCCCCCCTTGTCTGGATCAACGCGGGACAGCGCGGGCTTCTCTTGTCGCTGCCTCCCGCCGATGCCCTTCGTGCCCTTGCCGCAAAGGCCCTATCGTTGATCGCCTGACTTGTTGGACGGCCCCCGCATGCTACCCTTTCCCACATGCGCAGCCTTGTCCTTATTGCCGCGATGACCCTGCCAGCCCAGGCCGAGGCGCCGCGTTTCAGCCTGGTCTTCGGTCCCGACAGCCTGAACGCGCAGCCCGAGGATATCCGCTCCCTCCGTCGCGTCGATGACGGTGACCGCGGTTCGGCGCTGGTGATCCGGCTGTCGGGCAGTTTCGACCCGCTTATGTCCAAGCTGACCACGTCCCATGTCGGCGAGACCGGAAAGCTGCTGATCTGCAACGAGCTTGCCGTCGAACTCTACCTGAATGCACCGATCACCGAGGCGTTGTTCGTGATTTCCGATACCGACATCTCTCGCGTCGATCGGCTGCAGGCCCTGCTGACCGGGCCGGGCCGCGCCGTTGTGCCAGACAGCTAGCGCCCCTTGGTCCAGGCCCGGTAGGGCCGTTCCAGCCAGATCGTCGCCGCGACCGACACGGCCGTCGCCAGGACCGCCAGTCCCAGCATCGACAGGACCGTGCCATAGGGTTCGACCCCGGCCATGCGCAACACTGTGCCCGCAATCGCAAAGACCAGCAGGTGCACAAGGTACAGAAGATAGGACGCCTCGCCCCAGACCAGCGTCCAGCCCGGCATCCGCCAGTTCCCCGCCGCAAGCCCATAGACCAGCGCGGCCGCGGGCAGACCTGCGACCCAGGCACGACCCAGATTGATGCTGACTTGGCCCGACACGACCAAAGCCAGCCCAAGCCCCCCCACGACTACCGCAGGACCCGCGCCGGCCCGCCAGCCCCGCGCCACGGCCAGCGCTACCAGCCCACCGTAGAGGAACTCGATCACGCCGGAATAGAGAAGCAGCCCGAACTGTGCCGGGATGCCCAGATGCATCAGCTTTAGCCCCAGCGTCACCGCCGACCAGACCACCAGCGCCGCAATCGCCCCATGCGTGCCCCAGCGGAAATAGGTCGCCGCAAAGACCAGATAGAACATCCCCTCTACCGTCAGGGTCCAAGCCACCGCCATCACCTGATCCGGCAGCGGCAAAAGCAGGGTCGACACCACCAGCGCCCAGGCCGAGGGCCATCCCGACCAGTCACCCTGCACCAGCCCCAGTCCGAACAGCGCCAGAAGGGTCAGCGCCAGCACAGCCCAGTAGGGTGGCACGATCCGCCAGAACCGCTGCCGCAGAAACCGCCCCGCGGTCATTTCGGGCCGCCCCTGCACCGCGTGAAAGATCACGAAGCCCGACAGGACGAAGAACACGTCCACCCCGACCTCACCCCCCTTGAACCAGGCCAGGATCCCCGCGTCATGACCTTCGAACGCGGCAGAGGCCTGCAGGTGGAACAGCACGACCAGCGTCGCGGCCACCCCGCGCAACATCTGCAACCCACCGATCATCCGCACGTCCCCACTGACCTCGGGCGATGTTGTCCGCCCGGTCCTTCAAGTCAACCAAGCGATTGCGCTTTCCTTGCGGCCATCGCTCGGCCACAAAGGGGTCAACGAAGGGAGGCCCCATGCCCGATCTCCGCGCCCCCAGACTTGCTGTCCTGATCGATGCCGACAACATCCCCGCCCGGCATATCGAGGCGGTGCTGGACGAATTGGCCACCTATGGCGAGCCCTCGGTCCGTCGGGTCTATGGCGACTGGTCCTCGTCCACCCTGTCGCACTGGAAGGAAAAGGCCCGCAATCTGGGGCTGGTGATGCACCAGCAATCGGCCAACAC